>CAZUAW010000419.1:0-1589 GCA_964618535.1 uncultured Thiotrichales bacterium | reverse complement strand
TGATTCTGCTATGTTGCGCGACCTTTCGTAGAACAGATTGAATTGGAGTTCGCCATGTCGCGAGTTTGTCAGGTCACAGGTAAACGCCCAGTTGCGGGAAACAACGTTTCTCACGCACACAACACCACCCGCCGCCGGTTTCTGCCTAACCTTCATACCCACAAATTTTGGGTTGAGAGTGAGAACCGCTTTGTAAAATTACGTCTTACTGCCAAAGGCATGCGGATTATCGACAAGAAGGGTATTGATACCGTTCTGAGCGAAATACGTTCTCGTGGCGAACAGGTTTAAGGAGCAATAACATGGCAAAGTCAGCACGCGAAAAAATCAAACTCGTTTCATCTGCCGAAACAGGCTATTTCTACACGACCACTAAAAACAAGCGTAATACGCCTGATAAAGTAGAAATGAAGAAATACGACCCAGTGGTACGCAAACATGTAATGTTTAAGGAAGCCAAGATCAAATAGATCTCTGCTCCCTTGCAACATCAAAAAAGCCAGCGTTTGCTGGCTTTTTTGTGGGTACAGCAGAGCGAATATTCATCATTGCATCAAAAAGTAAATAACCTACTGAGCTTTAATTACGACGAATTCGCAAGAAACTCGCAAAGCGAGGCTTTCCCGAATTTGTCCTGCCAAAATACCGGTAGGTCACAATTGCATCCAGTGGTGGTGGGTTTTGCCGTTCGATATCAGAGAACCCAGTTCCGAGCCGAAACTGTAAACCGGTGTCAGATTCAACCAATAAAGCACCCAGCATCCCAGTATATTTGCCTTTTCCTGGTAAATGCTTGATCACTCTCGCTTCTGCATCAAAATAAGGTTTGAGTTTCAACAAGTCATCGCTACGACCCGAGGTATATAACGCATCCGCGCGGTGCAGCATCAATCCTTCCGCACCGCCTGCAACCATTTTATCGAGCTGTTGTTGTAGCGCTTCATTATTCGGTAGGCGGTACTGTGGCACGAGTTTTAGATTATCGCTGGTATAACTTTTTAACAGGGTTTTTAGAATCGCCAGACGCTCCGTAAAAGAGCCTTTCCCGCCAGGTAACTCGAAGACTTGATAAGAGACTTTGCGCCACTCTTCATCAACCGGCTGATCTTTTCTCACTGCACTGACCAATTGCTGAAATTGACCGCGTCCCATCCACAACTCGCCATCCAGTGGAATCTTGGGAAATTTGGCGATAAACCAGGGTGGTGCATGATAAATATTTCCCTGACGAGAAATGAATTGGTTGCCATCCCAGTATGCTCTCACACCATCGTATTTTTCACTGATCCAGTATTGGGAAACATCGATGTCATTGTCGTAGACATTGGCTAGTAGAACAGGTGGCGGATGACGTTCTTTAGCAACAACAAATGATAAAAAAAGTAGTAGTAAAACCAGCACATAAAATACTGATTTAGAAGCCATTCTGCATGAGAATTTTGTTTTCTAGCGTTAATTGGGCTTTTTTATCGAGAGAATTATCGATATGAATAAGAATATCGCTCATGCTTTTATGCCTCTGTTTTGGTAGTAGTTAAATTATTATAGGGTCATTCATCCAGTCTTTGGATGAGATATTCTAGTCCCAA
>CAZUAW010000418.1:0-1616 GCA_964618535.1 uncultured Thiotrichales bacterium | reverse complement strand
TGATGTTCGGGATAGAACCCGAAATGCAACCGGTGCGGTTAACCCTTTTGTGTTGATCTTGTTTTGGGCGCTGGTGATGATGAAAAGTCGTTATACAGCAACTGTCCGTCGCACCTAAAACTAGAATCAAGCCGTAGTATGATGGACACTTCTACCACTGACCATCTTTCAGGAATGACCATGAGCTTCATCAATAGAAGGATCTTTGCCGCACTTGTCATCGCAATGAGCATCAGTCCGATGTTATTGGCGGAGGTACAAACCAGAATTGTGGGTGGTGTTGAATCTGTTCCCAGCGCACGACCCTATTTTGCAGCTTTGATGACCCAGAGCCACCAGTTTCGCGTCGGTGAGGAATCTTTCGCCGGTAATTTTTTTGTTGGCTCTAAAAAGCCCTTGTTTTCCGGTGTGCTGGTTGATTGTGCGAGCGGTTTTAGCGAATGCCCTGGCGCAACAGGCAAAGTCTGTTTGATTGAGCGAGGCACTACTTTCTTTTGGGAGAAAGCCATTAGCTGCCAAAATGGGGGTGGGGTTGCTGCGATTATTTATAATAATATTTCCAGCGAACCAGATCTACGTGGCAACATTGTAAATGCTGATATTGAGGTCACCATCCCTGTTGTTGGTGTAAGTCAGCAAGTAGGCTTTGAATTATTGAGTAAAATTGATTCTGTTGCCGGAAATTTCCGTTCTAATATTATTCCGACCAGTAGTTTTTGTGGTGGGGTTTACATTGGTAATGGCTGGGTAATCACTGCGGGTCATTGCGTCGTTGATGATTTAGCCGAGAACATATCTGTCAATATTGGTGGACATGATCTGCGTGTTGATCATGATAATGTCATTGGTGTTGAAGAAATCAGGCTGCATCCAGACTATCGAGTCATCCAGGGTACGAGTGTTCCCGTTAACGATTTTGCCTTACTAAAACTGCTAAAGGAACCGGATAATATCCAGCCTGTCGCAATCGTTACAGCAGAACTACTTGCTCAAGCAGAGAGCGGTGGTGAGCTTGGCACCGCCATTGGCAGAGGCATTCAATCTATTGTCGAAGACGGTGAAGACCCACCTTTTGGCCCACCCGTTAATACTATTTTTGAAGTTGATATGCCCTTTGTAAGCAGAGATGTTTGCAGCATCGCTTATCGAAATATTCTCGATGATTCAATGGTTTGTGCTGGCACAGGTGCTCGCGGCACCGGAACCTGTCAAGGCGATAGCGGAGGCCCCATTATAATTAATCGTGAAGCAATCGACTATGTTGCAGGTTTGACCAGCTTCGGTTCTGGCTGTGCATTGGAGGGTTTCTACGATGTTTACTCCCGAGTACCGGCTTTCCTCGTTCAAATTAATGAAGCGCTAGAGCTGCCACCACCACCCGCAGACCCTAAAGAGGATAACAAGCCGACTAATCCACCTGTGACTGAAAATGGTGATGAAAACAACGGCGGTGGCGCCTTTAGCCTGTCCTTTTTCTGGTTACTAATCTCATTAAGATTCCTACGTCCTTTTTTGCGTCGTCAAGCCGGCTGATACAAAGCGTTACGATTAGATACCATAGAACTACCGACAAGGGTTTCCCAAGTCGGTAGGATAGCCCTTACACTTCTGGCAGG
>CAZUAW010000417.1:0-1622 GCA_964618535.1 uncultured Thiotrichales bacterium | reverse complement strand
GAATCAATAGATAAGCGAGAACTCGTGTAATTCATGAAATATTCGGGCTAGTACCCACAGCTAAATTCTAACTGCCATCATGAAAATATTCTTATCCTACGCCAGTGAAGACCGAGACGCAGCGGAACAGATTTATCTCGCTTTAACGGGAGCAGATCATGAGGTATTTTTTGACCGCGCCAGTTTACCCGCAGGCGAGGATTATCACCTGCGAATTTCCCAAGCGGTAGAAGAAAGCAATGTCATGATTTTTCTGATTAGCCCAGACTCTGTCCCAAAAGCCTCTTTCGCCCGTTCGGAACTAAAATTTGCACAGGAAAAATGGAAGCCGCCCAAAAAATGCGGTCAACAATTCAGGGTTTTTCTGGATTCCTGATTTTGAATTTTTCAGTGGCAAAGCACTGTATCAGGTTTACATCGGCCCATTTAAAAGCAAGAAAAAAGCCATTAAATCGTTATGTGATTATCAAACAAAATTCTCTGTTTCAACTTATGGCATCAGACTCTCTAAAAAACCAGGGCGAGAAGAAATTCGTTGCCCAAACTGATTTGGTTTTTATAGAGTCTGAATAATTCTAGGTCGCTCTAATAAAATAGGCACTGTCTTATTCCGAGCATTGTTGCATTGCGTATCTATCGCCGCAGCTTGTAATGGAAAAGATAATTCTGGATCAAATAACGTATAGAGATTATTAGGCTGTTGTTTTTCTTCCAGCCATAACTCTGCACCTTCATCGTTTAGCATAACCGGCATTCGAGAATGGTATTGCTGGTATTCGGGAGACGCTTCGGTGGTTACAATTGCGCAGGATAAAATATGTTCAACGCCATCTGTCCAGTAATCCCATATTCCGGCAAACGCGATTGCCTGATCTACAATAGAAAATAAATAAGGGATTTTTTCTCCGTCTTGGAGGCGCCATTCAATAAAAGACTCTGCTGGAATGATGCAGCGCTTGTGCCGAAAACTTCCTTGATACGCGCGACTGCTTTCCAGGCTTTCAACTCGCGCATTGAACATTGCATATTTAGTTGTCGGCCCACCACTCCAATGCGGCACCAGCCACCAACGCATATCGCTAATCAAACGCTGACCTTCCCAATAGTGAATCACCGGCACTTGATCTGTTGGTGCCAAATTATATCTAACTGGCAACGGCCCCAAATCAACGCCTAACTGTTGCAGCAAAGCGTGGACTGTAGGGTCATCGGTAATATTAAAGCGTCCGCACATTAGTTTATTAGCTTAAAATTTTGTTCCGACAATAGTAACTCGACGCACTCCGATATAGAAAACTGCGCTACACCTTTAAAACGGGTGATTTGATTACTATTGACAGGAAGAGCGGATTCATTCCAAAAATACTGTGGCTGGCGATCTTCGCTGGAAACTCTAAACAACGGTGGAATAACAACAAAAACTCGATTTGCTTTAATTAACGGGTTCAAATACAAATCAAATAAAACCAATAGCAATGCTCGCGCATGAATGCCGTCCACATCAGGGTCAGTCAATATCACGATTCGCTTAAACTTTAGATTCTCAGGATTACAGACATCTTTTATTCCACAACCCAAAGTCTTAAATAACTTTTGGCACTGAATATTTTTCAGCACTTTCG
>CAZUAW010000416.1:0-1644 GCA_964618535.1 uncultured Thiotrichales bacterium | reverse complement strand
TAAAAGCCATCCTGCATTCCAAGCGGGCGAATATCTACTACCTGGAAAAATGCCGCGTGATGCAAAAAGATGGCCGCGTACTCTATCTCACCGAAGAAAAAGTCGAAAAACAATACTGGAACATCCCCATCGCCAACACCACCTGCATATTGCTCGGCACCGGCACCTCCATCACCCAGGCCGCCGTGCGAATGCTCGCCTCAGCAGGCGTACTCATCGGATTTAGTGGTAGCGGCGGCACGCCACTTATCGCCGCCAGCGAAGTCGAATGGCTCAGCCCACAAAGCGAATACCGCCCCACCGAATACATACAAGGCTGGATGTCCTTCTGGTTTGACGCGCAAAAACGCCTGCAAGCCGCCAAACAATTTCAAGAAAAGCGCATCCAGTACATGCAGCGCATCTGGTCAAAAGACAAAGACCTGCAAAATGAAGGCTTCCGTATTGATGATGCAGACATACAAGGCGCACTCAGCAACAGCCTGGCGAATATGAAAAACGCCAGCAACGTCACCGAGCTACTACTGATCGAAGCCCAGCTCACCAAACGACTCTATAAAATTGCCGCCAACCGTACTAAACAAAAAGACTTCGTCCGCCAGCACGACAGCGTAGACGACGCCAACGCCTTCCTCAATCATGGCAACTATCTCGCTTATGGACTCGCCGCCACCACCCTCTGGGTACTCGGCATCCCCCACGGCTTCGCCGTCATGCATGGCAAAACCCGGCGCGGCGCACTCGTATTTGACGTAGCGGATTTAATCAAAGACACACTGATCCTGCCCTGGGCCTTCATCTGCGCCAAAGAAGGCGCAACCGAACAGGAATTTAGACAACAGTGCTTACAGAATTTCACCCAGCACAAAGCGCTGGATTTTATGTTTGATACCGTGAAACAAGTCAGCCAGCAAACCTGGAATGATGCGTGAACCTAAACCCAGTTCTCGATACTCAAGCCATCAACACGGCTAAATTCGCTGGTGTTATTTGTAATCAGGGTCACATCCAACGCCAGAGCGTGTGCTGCAATCCACAAATCATTGTTACCAATAATATTTCCCGCTTTTTCAAGCTCGTAACGAATCCGGCCATAATGAAGCCCCGTATCCTCAGGCATTGGCTGGACAGGAACACTATGAATGAGCGCCTTCAGCTTTTCATGGTTTCTTCTTTTAAATTCACTTCGCTCAGCACCGCGAAACAACTCGCCGTAAGTAATCACAGAGATACCAACCGTACCTGCTTTCAATATCCGGAAACGCTCAAACACCTGCGGAGGACGATAATTTTTGATATAGATAAATGTATCTGTATCAATAATATAGCGCAGCGTCATACATCAAAATCCCTTTCCTGTGGAGGGGGGTCATCTCGCCCATCCTGCATAAAATCATCAGAAAACCCCGCAAGAATCTCCGGGACATCCGCCAGCGTATCTTGCATAGGACGAATCACCAGCTCATCACCCCGGCTGAAAATCTCAACCTCTGATACATCCAGCTGGAATTCCTTAGGAATGCGCACAGCTTGTGAATTGCCGCTCTTAAAAACCCTGGTAGTGATCATCGCACGCCTCATATCGATAACTGATATGTATAGACTATCAGTATATACATTGAGAGGCAAAATACTCAGTCACCA
>CAZUAW010000415.1:0-1649 GCA_964618535.1 uncultured Thiotrichales bacterium | reverse complement strand
GAATCAATAGATAAGTGAGAACTCGTGTAATTCATGCAATATTCGGGTTAAATACAACCACTGAGAAAATATCACATGACTGAAACAACCACAGAATCTGGACTCGTTTACGAAGATGTCACAATGGGTGATGGCGATACCGCTGTCGCTGGACAAACCGTTACCGTTCATTACACCGGCTACTTAACGGATGGCACTAAGTTCGATTCCAGTAAAGACCGTAACGCTCCTTTTGAGTTTTCACTCGGCGCTGGGCAGGTTATCAAAGGCTGGGATGAAGGTGTCGCGGGCATGAACATTGGCGGTGCTCGCAAACTCACCATTCCACCAGAGCTAGGCTACGGTGCACAGGGCGCAGGTGGCGTAATTCCTCCTAACGCCACACTGGTTTTTGATGTTGAGTTACTCGGCACTCAATAGGCAGACCCAAAATGTTTAAAGAATTCCCTCAAGCCCATCAAGTTCCTTTCGATGGCACATTTGATCTATCCACAAGCCCCACAGAGCCGCTTGAAAAACAAAAACGCAAGTATTGGAAAAAACAGCTACAGCAATCTTCTGAAGGTTTGTATGAGTTACAGAGGGAATTTTATGCGCATGACAAACATGCCATATTGCTGATATTTCAAGCAATGGACGCTGCCGGCAAGGACAGTACCATCCGGCATGTGATGCGTCATGTGAACCCAGCCGGCTGTCAGGTGGCTTCTTTCAAACAACCTTCAAGCGAAGAACTCGACCACGATTTTCTCTGGCGAACCACCAAAAAACTGCCGGAACGAGGCCGTATTGGTATTTTTAATCGCAGCTATTATGAAGAAGTATTGATACTCAAAGTTCATCCAGAATACGTTGCCGCAGAAAAGCTTCCTGAAGAAATAGACCAATCAACGCTCTGGAATAGTCGCTATGAATCCATTCGTTCGCACGAAAAACATCTTGCTGCTAACGGTTTTGTAATTCTTAAATTTTGGCTGAACATCTCCAAAGCGGAACAGAAAAACCGTTTCCTTTCACGTCTCGATACACCAGAAAAAAATTGGAAGTTCTCAGCCAGTGACATGAAGGAACGGCAATACTGGGATGACTATATGCTCGCCTATGAAGCCGCTTTGAACGAAACATCCTGCCCCTGGGCACCTTGGTATGCTATCCCCGCTGACGATAAACCCTACGCCCGCGCACAGGTAGCCAAGATTATCGTCAATACCATGAAGCAACTCAAAACAAGCTACCCCACCGTCTCAGAAAAACAGCGATCCAGTTTTGCGCAAGCCAGAAAGTTACTTGAATTAGAGTAAGTCATTACCAATGGTAGCGTTCTAACAACCAATTATCCCCAGATCACCTGTGATGTAGATTACACCGGAATAATCTTCGCCCACTTTTCTTGTATTCATTATACTGTCAAAGATCAACTGACATGTAAATTCAATTAATCTAAGCCCAATATCAAAAAATAAGAGTTTGCTTAACTTCTAATATTAGGATATTGCAATACTGCAATGACGATAACAGCCCGACCACCAAAGTAGTCACCCCTGTTTTTCGTTAGCATTTTATTTAACTGACTAACTAATCTTTTGAGGATTTGAAAATGAAAAAATTGCTTCTTGCTGCTGCAATCGCATCTCTCTCCACTGGCGTAA
>CAZUAW010000414.1:0-1698 GCA_964618535.1 uncultured Thiotrichales bacterium | reverse complement strand
GTAAAACGGCTTATTTCATAATTCGCCCTGAACCGTTAGAGTCAGGTAAAATCAGAACCATACCTAACGAGTGACCACCAACTGAGTCGCGTTAGACTTTAAAAATCAACATAGATTTAATTAACTCCGGAGCGCTAACCCATGAATTATAAACACACATTTATTTCCACGGTTACCTTAACGCTTTTTCTGGTTTGCTCTGCTTCTTGGGCGGAAGTTCGCATTGCGGCTGTCAATATTAATAAAATTTTAAATCAGGCGCCACAAACTAAAGATGCGGATTCGAGTATGCGAGGTGAGTTTTCTGAGCGTCAGCAAACGCTGATTAAAGAACAAGAATCGCTCAAGAGTCTGGAAGATAAATATCGTGTTGATAAAGATGTTATTTCAACCAGCGAAAGAGAAAAACTCGAGTCTCAGTTGCGCGAGAAAATGCGGGAATTTAAACGCAAGTCTGGTGAATTTAACGAAGACTTTGGTCTGGCACGTAACAAAGCTTTAAGTACCTTACAAGAAGATGTCTATAAGGCAATTGTTACAGTCGCCAAACGCGAAAATTACGATCTGGTCGTCAGCGAAAGTGTTTTGTATGCCAGTGAAAAAATTGATATTACTCAAAAAGTGCTACTCGAACTCAAACTGCTAGGCGATAAATAAGAAAAATAACAACACACTCTGACAGTGTCTCTAACGATCGCCCAACTTGCAGCAGACCTCTCTCTGGATGTGCAGGGAAGCGGTGATAGTGAATTAAGTCATGTCGCCTCATTACATAGAGCTTCTGTGGGCAGCCTCAGCTTTCTGTCCAATCCCAAATTCTTGCCACAACTGGCAGCGACAAAAGCAACAGCAGTAATAATCCGGCAAGAGCACGCTGCCGATTGTCCCTGTAATGCGTTAATTTCTAAAAACCCTTACCTGAGCTATGCCCTGGCGGCGCAGCGCATTCATCCCTTGTCTGATGCTATTCCAGGCATTGCGCCCTCTGCGGTGGTAGGTGAAAACTCTCAAATCGCCAGCTCTGCAATGATTGGGCCGCAGGTGGTCATCGGTGATGATGTCATTGTTGGCGAGCGCGTTATCATTGGCGCAGGCTCAGTGATTGGCGATGAAGTCACCATTGGCGATGATTCCCGAATTGATGCACGCGTTGTACTGTATCGCACTGTTCAATTAGGCAAGCGGTGCCGGATTGCCTCGGGTGCTGTTCTGGGTAGCGATGGCTTCGGCTTTGCGAATAATGCGGGTGAGTGGGTTAAAATTCCTCAGGTTGGCTCTGTCACGCTGGGAGATGATGTCGATATCGGCGCAAACACCACCATTGATCGAGGCGCAATTGATGATACGATCGTTGGCAACGGTGTCATCATCGATAATCTTGTACAGATTGCGCACAATGTTTCGATTGGTGATCATACTGCGATTGCCGGCTGTGCCGGTGTTGCTGGCAGCACCAAGATAGGTAAATATTGTAGTATTGGTGGCAGTGCAAATATTGTTGGTCATAAATCCATTGCTGATCACACCACCATTACCGCACAGACGTTTGTCACTCGCAGCATTAAAACGGCTGGCGTGTATTCTTCCGGCGTACCGATGCAGGAAAACAGTATTTGGCGAAAGAATTTTGCTAGATTTAAGCAACTGAATGAATTTAGTAAAAGGCTACGTAAACTCGAAAAAAAGAAATAAACTTAA
>CAZUAW010000413.1:0-1707 GCA_964618535.1 uncultured Thiotrichales bacterium | reverse complement strand
TAAAATCAATATCCTGCGCGATAATCACGTGAATTCATGCAATATCCGGGCTAACTTTTAAGGTAAACACAATGCAATATTTACTCATGATTTACAGCGCTGAGAATGCAGCGCCAGCCCCTGGCTCACCTGAGTTTGGAGAAATGATACAAGGCTATGTCCAATTTGATGAGGAAATGAAATCCCGTGGATTGCTGCTTGGCGGTGAAGCGTTGGAGCTGGTTAACACGGCGACTACCGTGCGGGTTCGGGATGAAGAGGCAACTATCAGCGATGGACCTTTTGCCGAAACCAAAGAAGTATTGGGCGGCTACTATTTACTAGATTGCAAGGATCTGGATGAAGCGTTGGAGTGTGCTGCAAAAATACCTTCCGCAACTTATGGCAGTATCGAAGTGCGTCCTATTATGGACGTTTCAGCGCTGCACGATTAATTGTTGAAAGTGCCTAAAGATGTGATTGCGCGAACCATCGATACGGTGGTTCGCGCAGATTACGGCAAAATGCTCGCGGTGCTCATACATCAGTTCAAAGATATCGAACTCGCCGAAGACAGTTTGCAGGAAGCGATATCCACAGCACTGCAAACCTGGGATAAAAAGTTGCCACACAATCCCATTGGTTGGCTGATTTTAACCGCCAAAAGAAAAGCCATTGATCGAATTCGTCGAGATCAAAATTTCGAGAAAAAACGCAGCCTGTTTTCCCATTCTGAAATTAATGACATTGACGAGTTTGAGGAACAAGCCATTCCCGACGAACGCCTAAGATTAATATTCACCTGTTGCCATCCGGCATTGCCAGAGCACGCACAAATTGCGCTCACATTAAAGACGCTATGTGGTTTATCAACCACACAAATATCCCACGCTTTTTTAGTCCAGGAAAAAACCATTTCCCAGCGCCTCACTCGCGCAAAAAACAAAATTAAACTCGCTGCAATTCCCTATGAAATTCCTGATCCTGAACATTGGCAACAGCGACTCTCTGCCGTCATGTCGGTGATCTATTTAATTTTTAATGAAGGCTATCATTCGATATCGGCAAAAACGCAAATCCAGATAGATCTCTGCGATCAGGCGATGCACCTGTGCAAAACGCTCACCCAGCTTTCAGGTAATGATGCGGATGCTATTGGATTACTGGCGTTAATGCATTTTCATTACGCCCGTTTTCCGGCAAGAATAAATGCTGCAGGGGAGGCGGTGAGTTTACGAGAACAAGATCGCGATTTATGGCAGCGGCAGTATGTTGTCTCCGCAGACAAGCTTTTAAAAGCCGCATTAATGAAAGGCAAGCCCGGCAGTTACCAAATACAAGCCGCCATCAGTGGTGTGCATTCACACGCAGTCAGTTTTGAACAAACCGATTGGCAACAAATTTCAATGCTGTATCAGAAGCTCTATGAGTACCAACCCTCTCCACTAGTGGAACTGAACGCAGCTGTCGCGCTTTCATTTGCCATAAATCCCCAAGCTGGACTCAGCGCACTAGAAACATTAGAACAGCATCCTCTGTTCAAACACTACCAACCCTGGTACGCGGCAAAAGCCGATATGCTGAATCGAACAGGCAACCATACAGCCGCAAAAAGCCACTACCAAAAAGCCATAGAACTCACCGAAAATCGCGCTGACAAAGCCTATCTTCGGCGTCAAATGGAATTGCTCTCTACTTAGGCTTAAGGGCGTCTCCAAAAATAGAAGC
>CAZUAW010000412.1:0-1710 GCA_964618535.1 uncultured Thiotrichales bacterium | reverse complement strand
TTAATTTTTACAATTATCTGCTCCGCACAAGTTTATCCAGCTTACTTAAAAAGAACTTCTCACTCCAAACGGACAGCGCCTCCTTTTCAATCGGTTTTAGAAACCGTTCCACATCTGAGCGAGCATCGCTCCAGTGAATTGAACAGATTTTTTCGCTTAATGCCTGCTTTAGCCACTGCTGGTTAAATTCAAGTGATTGTCCTTGCCACGGGCCAGCTTGGTACAAGGCATTTTCAAGCAATCGAAGATTGGGTGAATCTCCTTGGCTCACATACCAGGAAAAATCAAACCAGTCCCGACCTTTGAGATATTTCCTGCATAGTAAGGCATGAATTTTTAATGCGAAATTACTACTTTTGTCCTGATGGCACACTTCAAAATCAATCGGGAAATCCAGATAAGAATATTCAAAATCAGAACCAGCAGGAGGATTGGTGTCAATTTCCAATTTGATCGTCAGCTTGCGCCCGCTACGGTCATCAAAAAATTTAAGATTTAATTGCTGTGCAATCGATGAGTCTTTAATTAATGCCGTTCTCACCACCTGATTCATTCGCGCTTTATCAAGTATCTCTGGCTTTATGCCAAACTCCTGAAATGTTTTAACCAAGCCTTCCAGGTAAGGCTGCCATGCAAACGCATCATCCGGTTTTAATAAAATAAAGTCGATGTCTTCAGAAAACCGAGGTAAGCCATGTAATATTCTTAGACTCGTACCCCCCTGAAATGCCGCTACATTAAAAAAACCAGCGCGCGATAAAGAAAATAATGCGACCTCCTGAATAATCTCTTTTACTGCATTTTCTTCTTCAGCTGCGCCAATTGCGGCATACGTTTTTAAGCGATTTTGAATGATGCTATTCATTGCCAAGTACCTCGCTAAGCCTATGAATAAATTGCCGTTCTCTTTTGCCCTGGTACACATTCAACAGTGCGTTGAGCTGAGGCTTTTTGATCTCTTGAATGAATTGTTCATCAATGCGTAAACCTTGCAATAAAAAATCCAGACCTTGCCAGGGTAGTTTTCGCAGATAAATGAGATCCAGCAATGCTCGCAGGGGCTGCGCAATGAATGCCACCTGCTGTTGTAATTCATGCCGAGCAACGGCGTGGAGAAAATAGCCCGGTTTAACGGTCATGCGACGAAATTCAAACTGACCAAAAACTGGATGCGAAATTTGATTTGATTTTCCTTCATGAACCATACTCACCACCGTATGCACCGCTTCCGGGATCCAGCCATGAAAACTTAATGCGGATTCGGTGGAAATATAACTGCCGGGCATCATCTGCTGAGCGAGCGCAAAATGGGAGACTGGATAATGACGAAACCGGTCAGCTAACACATACTGGCCGCGTCTGACGCTTAACAACTCGCCACGCTTGAGCGCACGATTGACCAAACCATAGCGACGTGCATCGCTACCACCCAGCAGGCGTTTTAAATACGCTGCTGAAATGACTCGATCATTATTACCGGCACCCTGGACAAGTTCTACGAGTGAATTCATGTCGATATATTTTCATATACTTCTATATTATGCAAGTATCTGGAAATAACTGGATTGGCTTTTTGTCTCCATCGTTTGGCAATATGGCGGTTATTCTCTATATGGTCGATCGTTACCCCCTGAGTTTTCTAGCATCATTGGTGCATTTCATGCACCAAAACCCAGATCCATGCCATAAAAAAAGCCGGCTGTTCGCACA
>CAZUAW010000411.1:0-1718 GCA_964618535.1 uncultured Thiotrichales bacterium | reverse complement strand
CTAACTCGGAATAAGCACGTCGAAGTTATATCGAAAATCCGTAAGATTTTACAAGATGGAGTATAAGGGCGAATCATGACAGCTATTAAGTTAGGATAGCTGCACAATGATGAAATGTCGTTGTGCTGCGTAAGAATCACAATAAATACTCGGCTAACGTACCTATACGTTTATATTGATTGTTTGGACTACCAGGGAATCAATTGCTTATCGCGAAAAAAGCCACCGCTCGGGCCATCGTCCGGCAGTGTTGCCAGCCAGATAATCGTACCGACACCTTCTTCAATGGGGCGATCGGCATTCGCGCCGCCCATATCGGTGCGGACCCAGCCGGGGCAAACAGAATTGATCTTCACATTTGTGCCTTGTAACTCATCTGCAAAAATTCGAGTCACTGCGTTGATAGCGGTTTTAGATAATCGGTAGCCAGGACAGCAGCCATTCATATCAGAAAGCTGCCCCATGCCAGAAGAAATATTCACTACTCGACCATTGCCACGCATCATCGGAATAAAAGTTTGTGCCATCGCTAACGCACCCAGCGTGTTGGTTTCCAGACCTGCTCGAACAGTATCCAAAGAAGTATCAAATATACTGTTGCTGGGCTGACCTTTCCCCGCATCGGGGAAAATCCCAGCATTATTGATGAGTGCATCAAGCCTAGAATATTGTTTCTGAACAAAGGCGGCCAATACCTGAATACTGTCAGCGTCAGTGACATCCAGCGGATGAAAAATCACATTAAAACCTTGATTGCGTAGATCATCCGCAGCCTTAATGCCTTTATCTTTATTTCGACTGGTCAGTAATACGTGATAATTTAACTCGGCAAGCACTTTACAAGCCTGTAAACCCAGCCCTCTATTTGCACCAGTCACCAGCGCGATTTTTTGTGATTGAGACATTTGTTTTTCCACATCAAGAAAACAAGATTGTAGCCAATCTTATCCTGACCAACCAGGCATCAAAAACCTTCCAACTGATTTATATTGGAATTCCGAAATAAAAAAGACACGGTAGTGTCTCTTAATAGATGTTTTATCAAATTATAGATATAATCGTATCTATTACTATTGATTGGATCGTGGTTGAATTATGAGCGGCTTATCATTGTTTACACCCAGTGACGTCCAGCAACAACTGGCCGATGTCATCCGCAAAAAACGCAAGCAACTCAAGCTCTCCCGCAGCGCGCTGGCGGAAAAAAGTACCGTGCCGGCATCGACCATTAAAAAATTTGAAACCACCTCGCAAATATCACTGCGCCAGTTCATCTTACTTTGGCAGTGCGTGGAATCATTGGACAGCTTGATGCGCTTAACTAAAGAAGCAGATTACCAACCCCGTAGCATTGATGAAGTGCTAAGCGGGTGAGTCCATTTACCCCCATTAAAAAGCTCAATGTTTATCGACGAATGCTGGACGGTAATCGCGTCATGGTGGGGCAGTTAGCGCAAAACAAGCACGGCGTCTATTTTCAATACGCACCAGATTATCTACAAAAGCATCAGAGCCTATCCCCGTTTGGGCTGCCGTTCTCAGCAGCGCTAAGTAAAGCGCCGGCACAGCCCCATCAAGGCTTGCATGGCGTCTTTGCAGATTCTTTACCCGATGGATGGGGCTTGCTGTTAATGGATCGCATCTTTCGCCAACAGGGGATTGCACCTCAACAAGTCACCGCAATGGACAGGCTGGCTTATATCGGTGAATCCGGCATT
>CAZUAW010000410.1:0-1726 GCA_964618535.1 uncultured Thiotrichales bacterium | reverse complement strand
TCCATGCCATAAAAAAAGCCGGCTGTTCGCACAGCCGGCTTTTAGTTTTCTCAGATGAATCATAAATTTCATTCACCATGATGTACGCCTGATGCTACCCCCAGACATTGCCACCGGCGGTCGCGGTTTTCCTTCTGGGCGGCGTTGAGCCTTGGGTATTGCCGTTACCGGTAGGTTTTCTCCTTCGCGAGCTGGATGACTTTTGGTTTCCAGTGGAATTGCCATTTGCTTGCTGCTGCTGTTGGTTGCTGCGGCCATTGGACGATTTATTTGCTGAGGTTTTTCTTCTACCGCCACCTTTGTTTTGCCGAGGCGCTTGTGAACGTCCACCTCTGCCGCCACCGCGACCGTTTTTGATGGGTTCTGGCTGGATGCTGGGATCAGGCTCATAGCCGTCGAGGACGACTTTTGGGATATTTTTATTTAAGAGTTTTTCGATATCGCGCAGGAGTTTGTTTTCATCGACACAAACCAGTGATACGGCTTCACCCTCGTTACCCGCACGGCCGGTACGACCGATTCGGTGGACATAATCTTCTGGCACATTGGGCAGCTCAAAGTTAACCACATGCGGCAGTTGGTCGATATCCAGTCCACGCGCAGCGATATCGGTTGCTACCAGTATTCTGACATCACCGCTCTTGAATTCGGCAAGTGCTCGGGTGCGTGCGCCCTGGCTTTTATTGCCGTGGATAGCGGTGGCGGTGAGGCCGTCGCTAATCAGCTGTTTGGCGAGCCGGTTGGCACCGTGTTTGGTTCGGGTAAATACAAGTACCTGACGCCAGTTATGAGCGCCGATCATGTGGCTGAGTAATTCGCGCTTGCGGCCTTTATCAACAGGATGTACTACCTGTGTGACACTTTCTGCGGCGGTGTTGCGTCGGGCCACTTCAATCAGTTCTGGGTTGTTGAGCAAACGACTGGCGAGTTGCTTGATCTCTTTTGAGAAGGTTGCCGAAAATAGTAGTGTCTGGCGTGAATCTTTGTCAGGCATTAACGCCATGACTTTACGGATGTCGTGGATAAATCCCATATCGAGCATCCGGTCTGCTTCATCGAGCACCAGAATTTCTATTTTTGATAAATCCAGATTGCCTTGATTGGCGTGATCGAGCAGCCGGCCAGGCGTGGCAACGAGGATATCAACGCCATGACGTAGCTTGTCAATTTGAGGATTAATCTTCACACCACCAAAGATGACGGCGGATTTAAGCGGCAGGTAGCGACCGTAAGTTCTTACACTGTCGTGTACTTGTGCAGCCAGCTCGCGAGTGGGGGTCAGTACTAATGCACGGACGGGGCGGCGGCCTTTTTGAGCAGGTGCTTTACTCAGCCTGTGGAGCATCGGCAGGGTGAAGCCAGCCGTTTTGCCTGTACCTGTTTGCGCACCACCCATGACATCTCTACCGCTTAATACAATAGGAATGGCTTGGGCTTGAATAGGGGTGGGTTGATCGTAGCCCTGCGCTTCAATTGCACGCAGGATGTCAGCCGAAAGGCCGAGTTCATTAAATTTCATTGGGATTAAGTTTTAGAGTTTTAACCCTGTCATCTAACAGCTAAAAAACTGCGAGATCGGTTCAGCAGGGAATGGTTTTTAAAACGCAGATTGCGTATGAGCGCTAACCGGTGAGCACCCGAAGCACGGAGTGTAGCAGAAGCAAAGAGAAATATCAGATTTTTCTAATATAGGTTGTAGGGTCGCAGATCTCTTACTAACAGCTAA
>CAZUAW010000409.1:0-1738 GCA_964618535.1 uncultured Thiotrichales bacterium | reverse complement strand
GAGCCAGCAGAAAAAGTTGAGCTGCCAGCGTTTGAGAATGAATTACAACAATCCAGGCCATTTGTGAATACCCCAGCCCCCAAGAAGCGCATTTGGAATGTCTTTGACTGGGTAATTAGTGGTTTGATCGTATTAGTCATTATTGCAATTGTGCTGACCATTATCGCGCGATAGTGCTGCTCGCCGATCCCGTCGTTTCCAGCACTTATTCCATCCTTGGAGGTCGTCGGAGGTGAGAAAAGCTAGTAAACGACTCTGCCTGCATCGCGGCCTTTTACTGCGGCTTCCCACCAGTGATTGTGGGAGCTTGTGTCTGGATCACCGTAGTAATCAGGTCGAATATGTTGGATTCCGTCTTGCATCGATTTTTGCACATCTTCCATAAAACCCCAGCCTTTGATCTTTTTGCTGTGAAAAAATAGCGTCCATGTTTCTGGTTGTACGCTAGTGATTTGATGAAATGTATCCGCTGAAAGGCGATTAATTCTACCAGGACGCAGGGATTTGGTTTGGCAATGTAGGCCTTCTTCGGGATCGAACCAGCGCAAGCGTTTTTCTTCATAACCACCGGCAAGGCACAGCGCTGTACACGAAGCCCAAGGGTGATCATGCAAGGCACGATCGCCGTCACCCGCAACAAAACGATGCAGATAAAAAGTGTAGCCAAACAATTGCCCTACGAAGTAGCGTTCCAAATAGGGTTTGCCGCGTGAGTCGATCAGTCGGCAGGGTAGCTTGGCGGTAAATTTGTAGAGTAGTTTTTTCAAAAAGTGCGAGGTTCGGGGTGATTAATCGCGCTAATTCTATCCGCAGTTGTAAATAATGCAATGACCCAATAGTGATTTACGCTATTTGTGAAATAGTTTCTTGTCCTGGCTTTTGACTCTCTTGTATCCGTTTTCCTTGATATCTACTACACTAGCGCCCCAGTTTATTTGCTACACAACATCCTATGCATCCTACTCTGAATATTGCCGTTCGCGCTGCGCGTGAAGCAGGAAAAATCATCGCCCGGCACACCAATAAGATTGATTCTCTGACCATCACGAATAAATCTCGCAATGATTTTGTCTCGGAGGTTGATCGGTTGGCAGAGGCGGAGATCATTAGTCAGTTAACCCGCGCGTTTCCCGATCACGGTATCTTGGCTGAAGAATCGGGGGCAATAAAAGAGGGTGAGTATCAATGGATTATCGACCCATTGGATGGCACCACTAATTTCCTTTACGGCATTCCACAGTATGCGGTTTCGATTGCACTGGTGCATAAGGGCAGGGTAGAGCAAGCCGTTGTCTACGATCCGGCTAAAGATGATTTGTTCACTGCCAGTCGCGGTGCAGGCAGTCAGTTGAATGGTCGGAGAATTAGAGTCACTGGACGCCCAAGTATGGAAAACGCCTTGTTGACAACCGGGATTCCGTATCGTCCGGATCAGGATTTACCAGTTTTTATCCGTACGATGGAAGCCTTAATTCCAGATACTGCCGGTATTCGTCGTCCTGGTGCAGCATCTTTGGATTTGGCTTATGTTGCCGCTGGTCGCTTTGATGGTTTTTGGGAGTTTTCACTTCAGCCTTGGGATATCGCTGCCGGCGTATTACTGGTTCAGGAGGCAGGTGGTTTGGTCGGTGACTTATCAGGGGGCAAAGACTATTTGAGTTCTGGAGATATCGTTTGCGGTACGCCTAAGGTGTATTCTGAGATGTTAAAACGCTTAGGAACAGTGCTAAACACTTAA
>CAZUAW010000408.1:0-1743 GCA_964618535.1 uncultured Thiotrichales bacterium | reverse complement strand
GGATGGCTGGGTATTGATTCACAGTATCGACGACGTGGGTTGGCCAAAGCGACGATCAAGTTGCTATCGGAGCAGCTCAAACCCCAAGGCATCAAGACGCTGACACTGGAGGTTTTTAATAGCAATACCTTAGCGCATAGTCTCTATAAATCTGTCGGTTTTAAAACCGATAGAACGGTCATGAGGTTGTCTATCTAGCAGACTAAGGTCTGCTATCTCGCAAGAAATGTGATTTTATTCCACTGTTTTTCAAACTTAATCCCTCATAATCAAGAGTCTAATAAGTGAAATTTCGGATACCTTATGTATGAGGTTGAAGAATCGGCTCAATAATAAAAATAAAGGAGCGCCGAACAATGCGAATCAATGGGACTCGATATCCTCACTCTCGTTTAATCAAACGAGTCAATTTTCCAGTTTATTCACTGTGTAGCGCAGTGATTTTAGCTCTGCTCAGTGGAGGCAGTGTTGCAGAACCCTATGAATGGTATTTAGGCGTTGCAGCAGGTAGCTCAACGGTTGACCCAGACGTTGAAGAAACAGGCTTTAAAAATACTGAAAATCAGGACACAGCTTTCAAGCTGCTTGTCGGAAAGGAGCTGAGTGACCAGTTATCAGTGGAAGCTTTTGCTGCTGATCTGGGTGAGGCTGAACTGATTAATGGGGCGAAGGTGGGTTATAAAACCTACGGCGCTTCAGTATCCCTGACAATACCGAGTAATGATTCACCACTTTCTGCCTATGCAAAAGGGGGGCTCGCCTACACCGATCTAGATTCTGATGTGCCAATAAAGGATGACAGTCAAGTAGGAGGGTTTGTCGGTTTTGGCGGGGAAATTAAGGCGGGAGCAAATATTGCGATACGTGGCGAGTATGAGTTCTACAATGTTGATGCTCAACTGGTCTCTCTCGGTATCGTAAAAAGGTTCGGCTCTAGCAGCGATGACGTGATTGTAATGCGCCCGCGATTACCCGTGTCGCAACCTTCTTCGCCACAAAAAGTTGCAAAACAACGACCTGCAGTTAGACCATTGCCAAATACTCCATTACCTGGAAAACAAGTACAAATCGCAAAAGATTCACGAAATTTATCAACCATGAGTGGTGACAATGATCGGGATGGTGTCGTTGATGCAAAAGATCTATGCAAAAATACACCGACTGACGTGCAGGTGAGCAAAATAGGCTGTGCCAGCTTTATTGGGGTGATTAAAGGTATCTCGTTTAGCTCGAAATCTGATTACTTAAACGCAACGACAAAATCTACTTTGGATATCATTGCAGAGAATCTATCAAAATTTAAACATCAGAAATTTGTGATTGTAGGTCATGCAGATAGCTCGGAAGGGCCAAATTCTAAAAAGCTTTCTCTTCAGCGCGCACTCACTGCATCCCGTCACCTTGTTAGTAAAGGAATACCTGCAAGCCAATTGAAATTTGCTGGTGCTGGCTCTACCAAGCCGTTAGTGAGTAATGCAACGGATGAAGGCAAGGAGAAAAACAGAAGATTGGAAATATATAGAGTTGGATCATGAGGTACTGATTAAGGAAGCAAAAATACCTCGGTTTAGTTTTAATTGTGACTAAAGACTCGACTCCGTGGGAATATCCTATCGGATTCGGGGCTTTAGCCCCGCTAAGGAACGGTAAATAAATAACATTGTCAACTGGCGAAGTAATTTTTCCTCCTGCTTGCACGATCTCAAGAGGAGCATAGTAGTTCTACGCGACGATTGAGATCGT
>CAZUAW010000407.1:0-1750 GCA_964618535.1 uncultured Thiotrichales bacterium | reverse complement strand
TTCCTGTGGAATCAATAGATAAGCGAGAACTCGTGTAATTCATGCAATATCTGGGATAGATAGACGATGAAAAAGAAAATCCTAATTATAGAAGATGATAAACACATTGCTGAACTTGTCCGCTTGCATTTGGCAGACCTCGGCCATCAACTCACTGTCTGCCACGATGGCACCCTGGGCTGGGACAAATACCAAAAAATAGTCTACGACCTCGTCATTCTGGACATTATGCTTCCCGGTATGGATGGCCTGGAAATCTGCAAACACATCCGCAGTGAGAATGAGCAATACACCCCCATATTAATGCTAACCTCAAAAACCACAGAACTGGACAGAGTACTGGGTTTAGAGCTGATTGTGAAAAAAATAATCGCACTACACGATCAAAGCGTGTGGGTAGAAAGCGGGCTAGGCAAAGGATCCAGTTTTACTTTTACACTGGCAAGCTCATCGTAGGAGCGCGCACGGCGGCTCCTAGCGGCTCCTACAATAGATCAATCGCTATAAAAAATCGTCAGGATTGAGTTCTTTCAAGTATTCTGCAAATTCGTGCTTTAACTCAGGGTGACGCAATGCGTATTCAACTGTCGCCTGTAAATAACCCAGCTTGTCACCACAGTCATAGCGTGTCCCTTCAAATTCATAAGCGAGAACTCGTTCGGACTTGAGCAATGCGGCAATCGCATCGGTCAACTGAATTTCTCCACCTGCGCCTTTTGGGGTCTTTTCAATCAACTCGAAAATATGCGGTGTCAGAATATAGCGGCCTACTACGGCGATATTGGATGGCGCTTCTTCTACCGGAGGTTTTTCAACGATGTCATTCACATGCCACAGGCGTTCGCCCGCTTCTGTTGCAGAAACAACGCCATAGCGCGAGACATCTTCCTCTGGCACTCGCTCACTACCAAGCACTGAACAGCCGTGATAATTATAGACTTCAGCCATCTCGGCAATGCCGGATTGACCATTTTTTGGTGCGATCATATCGTCAGCCAGGATGACGGCAAAAGGCTCATCACCCACCACTGATTTGGCGCACAGTACCGCATGACCTAACCCCAAAGCTTCCGCCTGACGAATATAAATACAGGTGACATGCGGGGGTAAAATGCCGCGCACTTCTTTGAGCATTTTCTCTTTTCCACGTGCTTCCAGCTCAGCCTCAAGTTCATAGGCTTTATCAAAGTGATCTGGAATGGAAAGCTTATTACGTCCAATAATAAAGATTAGCTCGGTAATCCCTGCGGCTACGGCTTCTTCAGCAGCATATTGGACCAGCGGCTTATCCACCACGGGGAGCATTTCTTTGGGATTTGCCTTGGTTGCTGGCAAGAATCGAGTACCCATTCCCGCTACGGGAAAGACAGCTTTGCGAATTTTTTGTGGCATAACGTTAGAGTATTCCTTAGATATCATTCGGATAAACAGCGAAAGCTGTTATTAATTGGATGGCAGAATATCAAACAACCGCATTTACTAGTGAGAGCTGGATCTCAGATAGAGCACCTTTGGGATCAGCTGCCTGAGTTATCGGACGGCCAATGACGAGGTAATCACTACCAGCGGATATTGCAATGGCTGGAGTCATGATTCGACTCTGATCGTTGGCATCAGTTCCCTCGGGACGAATACCTGGTGTCACCAATAAAAAGTTATCTCCACAGGCTGCTTTTAACTGGCTAGACTCGTGCGCAGAACAGACGACGCCATCAGCACCCGCAGCTTTTGCCAGCAACGCATATTGCGT
>CAZUAW010000406.1:0-1759 GCA_964618535.1 uncultured Thiotrichales bacterium | reverse complement strand
CCTGCCAGAAGTGTAAGGGCTATCCTACCGACTTGGGAAACCCTTGTCGGTAGTTGGATGGTATCTAATCGTAACGCTTTGTATCAAGCCGGTGCGTGGATTGGCGTAAAAAACTGAGCACTAAGATGATGAATAAATACGGTAAACCGAATGCGCCCAGTCCACTATTGATATCTTTGGGATCTGGTGGTGGTAAATCCAGCGCCTCATTTATCTGGCTGAGAAAAGCTGGCACACGGGAATAAACATCGTAGAAACCCGCCTGTGCGCAGCCAAAACCGAAGCTGGTTATGCCTGCGACGTAATCATTGCCATCGCGATGAATCAGAATGGGGCCGCCGCTATCGCCAAAACAGGTACCCTCTCCAAATCGTCCGGTACCAGCACAAACCATCGAGCCATCCAAAGCATTAGGATAGGCTGTATCACAAACTGATTTAGAGACAAAAGGCATTTGTACTTCAAAAACCAATTCATCTGGTGGAGTAGGAGCCTCGTTCGAAGAGGTCGTCACTAATACAGGCTCTCTAACACCTCTGCCAATCGCAGTACCGTATTCTCCTCCTTCCTCTGCCTGGGATACGATCGCTGCGGTGGCAATTTTCACCGGCTGAACGTTGGCCGGTTCTTTGAGCAGCTTTAACAGTGCAAAGTCATTTGTGGGAACGCCTTCTTCGGGATCTCCAGCTATCCGATAATTTTCATGTACCCTGATTTCACTAACACCAATAACGTTGTCCTGATCCGTTCTGAGGTCATGCCCACCAATATTGACTGTTATTTGCTGTGCAGCAGATTCTACGCCAAAGCTTTCAACGTCATTAAAAACGCAATGACCAGCCGTCATAACCCAGCCATTACCGATATACACACCACCGCAAAAACTGGAATTGGGTAATCCGGTTCGAGCGACTCTTCCTGTGTCATCCGCAATCTCTGCGCCAACTTCCGCGCTGACACTGGCTACTGGAATAGTGACTTGAGGCTCTTCAGCCTCCAGCAAAGCATATTCACTTTGTGTCAATTGGCTATCATTGTTTACATCAAGCTCAGCAAATGTTTTCTGAATACCTGTCACTTCTTCGAACTCCGCTGCATCGAGACGACCATCATTACTGGCATCTATATTTTTGAACAAGGGAAGAGCAACATTGCCAGAAAACGATCCTGAGACATTGTTGTAAATAATCGCTCCGATGCCGCCGCCTGCCTGACAGTTAATCACTTTTTCACGGAAAGTCGTATCACCACGCTTGATGAGGCAAATATTGCCATTCACTCCAACACAAGGATCAAATCCTGAACCACAATCAATCAAAATCGATTCAGCAACATTGCTCGCTGAGCCATTCATCAAAGCACCAGAATAAACGTTGTTTCTGACTGTTACTTGAATGGAGCGATCCATTAACCCCGCGAAATAGGGACGGGCGTTGGGTAAGGATTCCTGACCACCGACAATTCTCGTCTGCACCCCGGCAAACAGTGCCGGGCTGACGAACATTGCCAGCATAAGCACAGCAAAGGTCCTTCTATTGATGAGGTGCATTAATCATTCCTGAGCCGTGGCATGCGATTGCGAAAGTATACCCATCTTACTACGGCTTGAGTTTGAAATTGGTTGCCAGAGCAGTAATCTTATTCACTGTAGCGAATCGTTGAGCGGAAACGATGCCTTATTACCATTAGCCCCCAAAATAGCACCAACACAAAAGGGTTAACCGCACCGGTTGCATTTCGGGTTCTATCCCGAACATCA
>CAZUAW010000405.1:0-1775 GCA_964618535.1 uncultured Thiotrichales bacterium | reverse complement strand
CTAATAAAGTGAACTCTCAGATTATTTGAATCAAGTAATCGCTTAAGGAGAGGAATAACAGGATTGTTGGGCTTTGCTACCAGAAGGAATTTTAAGGAAAAAATAACGCGACTTATCTGCTTCAGAAATCTCTTTTTTATAAAAACGGCCTGGGTTGTCAGGCTCATAACGCTGGAGCAAGCATGAGACCCCCATCTCTGATTAATTTATTAAGCACACTTTTCCTCGCACCACTCGCAATCTTTTTTCTCATTACACTACCAATGTCTACTGCTCACGCGGGTAATGTTGGAATAGCCAAAGAAGTTCAGGCACCTTTTCAAAAGCTCGAAGGAAATACCTATCGCTGGCAGGTTTTTATTCGGTTACAAAATCTTGCTGAACAAGTGCAGGTACAGCTGACCGATGATATAAAAAACCAATTCGGTAATATTCCTCCTGAAAACATTACCATCAGCAATGTGAGTTTAATCGAAGCCAGCTTGGATCTTGATGGCGATGGTCAGATAGAAACGAACTCGATTACTGATTTACCGCTAGACCCGAGTTTTGACGGTAGTGCGGCGCACTCAACTTTATTTGCTAATTACCAGACCTTGCCCTTCGGTGGTTATGTGATTGTTCACTATGAAATCACTGTGAATTTTGGCAATGAACCGGGACCATTCAATACCACAGCACGTGTTGATTACGAGGATGCGGACCGGAGTAATGCCAGTTTCGATATTTCCCACGCAGGTATAGCGGCCGTGGATTCTGGTCTTATTGATGATGATGACGATGTCACAACCCCTCCGGTGCCAGACACTAATCCTCAAGATAATAATCGCCCAACCACTGTCTTTTTGCCCAGAACCACGGCGGCACCTCTTACCTGTTCAGTCGGCAGCGCAGCCAAGGTGAATCAAATTATCAATGGCGATTTTCAATCCCTGAATGCAAGTACTTTTGAAGCGGTAGCAGGTGCCAATATTGCGAATAGTTTTCGCAGTGATGCAGGGTATGCCGGAGACTTTCTGTTTGCGTCTAATGGAAAGTTCTCACTTCGAGGAATTACAGAAGACCGAGGTAATCGTGACGTCATTGCCTTATTTGGCGCGCATACATTTCAGCATCCGTTCCCCGGTGATTTCACCAACAATATTATTGCTGACGAGGAAAAAGATGGGTTTCTTTTAAGCGGTGGCCCCATCGGCGGGCAAAACCGCATCTGGTATCAAAAACTCAAGGGACTTGACCCGGCAGCCAGTTATGTTTTTTCGGCCTATGTGAGTAATGCCGCATGGGCAGGTCTAGAGGCGCAATCTGGAATATCACTGCCTGATGCTCAAATTCAGCTGATGAAAGATGGTGAGTTGGAAGGTGAGCTTTTAGAATTAATTGATGATTCAGATTCGGATACCTGGCACCTACTGCAAATAGAAGTTAGGCCAAAAGCAGACGGGAAAATAGAGCTAGCGATTGCTAATTTAAATGATCAAGACACCTTTTTTAATACTTTTGCAGTGGCAAATATTGGATTACGTAAGTGCCTCACCGCTCAATCTAAAGAAGATGCGAGCAGCTTGGATTTCGATGGCGTGGTACAGCAACCCTCAGACAATTCAAACCCGACAGGATCTAACCAACCTCCAGCCAGTGAAAATGCAACGGGTGGGAATGGCGGAGGTGGTGCTCTGGGGCTCTTTTGGATGCTATGGATCGGTTCGCTGTTAGCGTTCAGGCAGCGGCTTGCAGCAATGAGCTAATCGGTATCATTGTGGCGGCACTTAGGT
>CAZUAW010000404.1:0-1800 GCA_964618535.1 uncultured Thiotrichales bacterium | reverse complement strand
CACCGTGGTTGCATGGCTGAATATCCTGAAAACACGTTAATTGGCATTGAGGCGGCATTGCAGGCAGGCGCTTGTCTAGTTGAATTTGATGTACAAATGAGCGAACAGGGTGAATTACTGGTCATCCATGATCCAGACCTTGAACGAACTTCTGGCATAAAGCTTGATGTGTTTTCATCTGGATATGCAGAAATAAAGAAAATCAGTGTGCATCAACCCAATTTGTTTTTAGACAAATTTATCGGTACCAAAACGTCTTTATTAAAAGATGTTCTAGATCTCTTTTCTGAATATAACGCGGCAACAGCCGTTGTGGAGATCAAAAAAGAAAGCCTGGAAAAATGGGGGGTAGAGTCGGTAATGGATGTTCTACTGTCAGAACTTGGCGCGCATCAAATTAAGTGCTTGTTAATTTCTTTTGACTTGTCAGCGTTGGAATATGTAAGAGCGCATTCGCTCCTATCAATAGGCTGGGTGTTGAAGCAATACGATGAAGCATCCCTTCATCGAGCAATTGCCTTGAACCCTGAAGTGTTAATTTGTAATCAAAGAAAAATTCCTCAGGGTGAAGCGCCAAAACCTGGTAATTGGCAGTGGATGCTCTATGACATCACAGACCCAGAGCTGGCGTTGCGATACGCTGAGCTAGGTGTAGAAATGATAGAAACCGCAGATATTGCGGCAATGTTGAACAATCATCAGTTAAAGAAAAAAGGCTGTCGCAATGGATTATGATATTGTCGTTATTGGTGCGGGTATTCAAGGTGCTGGCGTTGCGCAGGCCGCTACAGCAGCAGGTTATAGCGTGCTTGTTTTAGAGCAATTTTCTGAACCTGCGTTAGGTACTTCCAGCCGCTCATCAAAACTTATTCACGGCGGTCTTCGTTATCTTGAAACGGGGCAATTTTCACTGGTGCGTGAATGCTTGCATGAGCGTAAAACGTTGCTCAAAACCGCCCCTAATTTGGTGGAACTTAAACTGTTCCACATTCCGGTATACGACCATACCAGCCGCTCTGCATGGAAAATAGGTATTGGGCTGGCAATCTATTCGCTGTTTAGTCGCAAGCGTTTCTATCGAGTTAAACGCAGCGAATGGGATCAGCTTGATGGACTTAATACCCAAGGTCTTAAAAGCGTTTATAGCTATTACGACGCGCAAACTGACGATGCAAAACTAACGACTGCGGTGCTTGAGTCTGCACGACAGTTGCAAGCGAAAGTTTGTTTTAACAGCGAGTTTATAGCCGCAAAAGTTAATGATGACAGTTGCGAGATCAGCTATCGGAATGCAGAGGGTGAGCACCAAGTTAGCAGTCATGCACTGGTCAATGCTACGGGTCCCTGGATAGCGAATACAGCTAAAAGTATTTTTCCCATGGGAGAATTACCGCGTGTAGATTTAGTGCAGGGAACGCATATAGAGATCCCCGGTCTCGCAAAGCGGGGACTATATTATCTGGAAACGCTTGACGATAAACGTGCGGTATTTGTAATGCCTTGGAAAGGGCATCTATTGGTAGGAACTACTGAGACTAACTACAGTGGCAAGCCAGAAAATGTGGTGCCGCTAGAGCAGGAGATTGAGTATTTGCTGTCTGTTTACAATCACTCTTTTAATGCAACGCTTGCGCGCAAAGACGTAATTAATGCATTTGCCGGATTACGAGTTTTACCGCAAGGCACCGGAACCGCATTTTCAAGGCCGCGTGATACATTGATAGTTGGCAATACGGAAAATAAACCTAGAGCGGTAAGTTTGTACGGCGGAAAGCTAACAGCGCATCGCGCTACCGCTGA
>CAZUAW010000403.1:0-1803 GCA_964618535.1 uncultured Thiotrichales bacterium | reverse complement strand
CAGGGACCAGAGCACTCTTCTGCCCGTCCCGAGCGTTATTTACAGCTTTGTGCGCAGCACAATATTCAAGTATGTATTCCATCCACCCCCGCTCAAGTTTTTCATATGTTACGCAGACAGATGATTCGCCCCTATAGAAAACCTTTAATTGTAATGACACCCAAAAGTTTGCTACGTCACCCCCTTGCCGTAAGCAATAAAGAATCCCTTTTTGATGGAGAATTTCAACCGGTTATTGATGAAATTGATTTAATAAAACCGATTGAAATTACCCGCCTGATTCTCTGCACAGGAAAAGTCTATTACGATTTACTCGAACGCCGCCGCAGTGAAAGACTCAATCACATTGCCATTATTCGAGTCGAACAACTTTACCCTTTTCCTGAAAAACAACTCTGCAAAATAATTAATCAATATAAGAATATTGAAAAGCATATCTGGTGCCAGGAAGAGCCTCTTAATCAAGGTGCCTGGTATAGCCAGCAACATCACCTCAAACAAACATTAAGCAAAGACAGCATTATAGAAGCCGTGACTCGACCTGCATCCGCCTCTCCTGCCGTGGGGAATTTAAGAATTCATCGCGAGCAACAACAAACAATTATTGAAACATCTCTGGGATTACAATAATGAGCACCTTAATTAAAACGCCTCAACTTCCCGAATCAGTCGCCGATGCGCTCGTCATCACCTGGCACAAACAACCTGGCGATCACGTCATCGAAGATGAAAACCTGGTTGATCTGGAAACCGATAAAGTCGTATTGGAAGTACCTGCACCAAAAAGTGGCATACTCAAAGAAATACTCCAAGCTGAAGGCAGCACAGTGACCGGCGAGATGCTACTGGGGAAAATAGATACCAGCGAAACAACTCAAGTTTTGTCCAAAAAAACCCAAACTGAAAAAGTTGAAACGACAGGCACTACCGAATCTTTCGCCTCACCTTCTGTTCGCCAGCAATTATTAAAAAATAATTTGCAAGAAAGTGAAGTCACCAGCAGCGGAAAAAAAGGCCATATCACCCAGGACGATGTTGCCAAAAAAGTAGCTAAAACCATTAGCACTTCCAAGGTGACGGGATCACGCGAACAACAACGCATCCCTATGACACGATTGCGCGCACGGATGGCCGAACGGCTTGCACAGGCGCAACAAACCTCTGCGACACTGACCACCTTCAACGAAATAGACATGCAGGCAGTGATCGATATTCGAAACCAGTACAAACAACAATTCGAGCACAGCCACAATGTCCGGCTTGGGTTTATGTCTTTCTTTATTCAAGCGGCGTGTGAAGCGCTAAAAAACTACCCAGACGTTAATGCATCTATTGATGGCAGCGATATTATCTATCACGGCTATTTTGATATTGGTGTAGCCGTCTCTTCAAAACGCGGTCTGGTAGTACCTGTTATTCGCAATGCAGATCAACTGAGCATGGCAGCAATAGAACAAACAATCGTCGATTTATCTACTAAAGCTCAAAGCGGCAAGCTCAGCATGGACGATCTCACCGGGGGCACTTTCACCGTATCGAATGGTGGCGTATTCGGTTCAATGCTTTCTACACCGATTATAAACCCACCACAATCAGGCATTCTCGGCATGCACAAAATAGAAAAACGTGCCGTCATCATTAATGATAAAATTGAAATCCGCCCAATGATGTTTGTCGCACTCTCCTATGACCACCGCTTAATTGATGGAAAAACAGCGGTGCAATTTCTCGTTACTGTAAAAGAATTAATCGAAGATCCAAGTAGATTATTATTGGGCATCTAATCAATCATAGCCTGTAAAG
>CAZUAW010000402.1:0-1811 GCA_964618535.1 uncultured Thiotrichales bacterium | reverse complement strand
AAAAGGTGCTGTTCATGGTTTTTCTCAGGGGTGCTTGCATTTTTAGAGACGCCCTTCACTTAGACTTTATAATTCAACCATGACACAGCGCAAAATTATCCACATCGACATGGATGCCTTTTTTGCCTCTGTCGAACAAAGAGATAACCCTGATTTACGCGGCAAACCGGTTATCGTTGGCGGCAAACCCAACAGTCGAGGCGTCGTCGCCGCTTGTAGCTACGAAGCGCGCAAATTTGGCATTCATTCCGCCATGCCGTGCGCTCAAGCAAAACGCCTTTGCCAAAACGCCGTATTTGCTCCGCTACGGTTTGAAGCTTATCGAGAAGCCTCCGCTAAAATCCATCAGGTATTCAAAGAATTTACAGATAAAATTGAGCCTCTATCCCTGGACGAAGCCTATCTTGACGTGAGCGAAAGCAATCTTTGCGATGGCTCTGCCACCAAAATGGCTGCACAAATAAAACAACGCATTCTCGAAGAGACCCAGCTCACCGCATCAGCCGGTGTTTCCTACAATAAGTTCCTTGCCAAAGTCGCTTCAGATATGGATAAGCCCGATGGAATCTATGTGATAAGACCAGAACAAGGGGAAGCATTTGTCGCCACCCTGCCCGTTGGAAAATTCTATGGGGTGGGTAAAGTGACAGAAAAAAAGATGAAAACGCTCGGTATATACACCGGTGCAGATTTACGCCTACGCTCCATAGGCATGTTACAAACCCACTTCGGTAAAGCCGCCAGTTACTACTATCACATTGCGCGTGGAATAGACGAGCGAAAAGTCATCAGCCACCGCCAAAGAAAATCTATCGGTGCGGAAACCACCTTTCAAAACGATTTAACCGATACCGCTAAAATGCTCGAACAGCTCAAGCGCTTAGCCGAGCGTATCGGTGATAATCTGGCGTCGAAACAGCTACAAGCGAAAACACTCACCATCAAAGTTAAATACCATGATTTTCACCAAGTCACCCGCAGTAAAACCGTTGATGGGGTAATTTCCAGTTATCAAGACATAGAAAAGTGGTTGTCGTATTTATTAGCCAAAACCGAAGCTAAGACTCGTTCAGTTCGGCTTCTGGGAGTTTCTGTATCTTCATTAGTCAGTGAAGGTTCAGCGAATATGCAACAGCTTGATTTGATGTAACTGTAAAACTCGGAAGGTGCTAGTACACCGACCATATTAAACAGGTTTTAGTCTAAATCAGCAACAAGACTGGTTCTTTGCTCATCATCCATTTCATGCTCGAACGTATAATAAGAATGATCTGAGCCAACCTTAATCGCAGCGCTATTTTTGGCATCAGCAACCATTTCAGCGGTTAGTTCAAAGCGCATAAAATGCACACTGGAGGTTTTTTCTTCATTTTCGCGCTCCATATCTTCATCGGAAATTGCATACACTTTGGCATGCTCAGCAACCTGAACGTAAGTATTCCCATCAATGCCAATTAATTTTTTTAGCTCCACTGCACGTACTTCTGGGTCTGAAAACTCAATCATTTGAGTCGCCTTCCAGTTGGAGCCATCTGGAATTAATGGATTATACGCATCTAGCTCTTCCTGAATTCCGTCAGCATCAAATACTTTTTCAACCCGCAGCATTTCCTGAACTTGATACTGCATAATTTCAAGATTTTCAAAATGCATCATGATCGATGGGCCAATAGGAATGATGCGCTTCTTTTTTAGTGCCATGACATTACTGCGAATATCAATGCGTTTATTGGAATATTCTTCCAGTGACATTAAATCATTACGTGATAGGTGAGCCATAGTTGTACCCCTTAAATTTGGTAAGCCAAACG
>CAZUAW010000401.1:0-1818 GCA_964618535.1 uncultured Thiotrichales bacterium | reverse complement strand
CGTTTCCGTCGCAGTACGCTCTTCTGCAACAGCAGAAGATTTACCCGATGCCTCCTTTGCTGGACAGCAGGAAACATTTTTAAATGTTCGCGGACTCGATGAAATAATCACAGCCATTAAAGAAGTCTTTGCGTCACTCTATAATGACCGCGCAATCTCCTATCGCGTTCATCAAAATTTTGATCACGATAAAGTTCTGCTTTCCGCAGGTATTCAAAAAATGGTGCGCAGTGATATCGGTGCCAGCGGTGTGCTATTTACACTCGACACAGAATCAGGATTTCGCGATGCCATTTTTATTACGGGTACTTATGGCTTGGGAGAAACAGTGGTTCAAGGCGCTGTCAATCCCGATGAATTTAATTTATATAAACCTGCATTAAAAGCGGGTCGTCCCGCCATTTTAAAACGCCATCTGGGTGATAAAGCCATCGAGATGATTTATTCAACTAAAGCCGGACATGACAAAGCCACTTTAATTAGAGAGGTAGATAAAAAGCGTCGCAACCAATTTTGCCTCAACGATGCACAATTAACTGCGCTGGCAACACAAGCACTCACCATCGAAAATCACTATGCCCGCCCAATGGATATTGAATGGTCGCTGGATGGAGAAGACCAGAAATTATATATCGTACAAGCCAGACCAGAGACAGTAGAAAGCCAAAACACTGGCAATATTATTGAACGCTACCAACTCAACGAACGCGGCAAAATACTGGCCGAGGGTCGCGCAATCGGACAGCGCATTGGTCAAGGTATAGCAAAAGTAATTGCAGACATCTCGCAAATGGATGAGATAAAACCGGGCGATGTGCTGATCACAGATATGACTGATCCCGACTGGGAGCCGATCATGAAACGCGCTGCTGCAATCGTCACTAATCGCGGTGGGCGTACCTGCCACGCCGCAATTATCGCTCGTGAGCTAGGCGTCCCCGCAATCGTCGGCTGCGGTGATGCTACGCAAAGCATTAAATCGGGCGATGCTGTCACCGCTTCCTGTGCGGATGGTGATACCGGCTTTGTATACGCGGGTAAATTAAAATATAAACATATAAAAACCGACACCGGCACACTCCCAGAATTACCCGTAAAAATTATGTTAAATGTTGGAAATCCCACACGGGCATTTTCTTTTGCACAAATTCCAAACGCTGGCATAGGACTCGCCCGTCTCGAATTTATTATTAATAATATGATCGGTGTTCATCCAAAAGCATTGCTCGAATATTCTGACTTACCCACAAAATTAAAGCAGAAAATAGATACCAAAATTGCCGGTTATACGAACCCCGTGAGTTTCTATATCGACAAACTCGCTGAAGGTATTAGCACGCTTGCCGCAGCCTTTTCACCACAACCCGTGATCATCAGATTATCCGATTTTAAATCCAACGAATACGCCAATTTATTAGGCGGTGACCGCTACGAGCCAGTGGAAGAAAACCCAATGATTGGCTTTCGCGGTGTCTCACGCTATTTATCCCCTGATTTTAGTCAATGCTTTGAAATGGAATGTATGGCGATCAAACAGGTTCGCAACGACATGGGGCTTAACAATATAGAGATCATGATTCCGTTCTGTCGTACTTTGGAAGAAGCCGAACAAGTCACAGAGCTACTTAAAAAGAATGGGCTTGCGCGCGGTAAAAATAATTTACGTATCATCATGATGTGCGAACTCCCCTCAAACGCCATCCTCGCTGAAGAATTTCTTGAATACTTCGATGGTTTCTCAATCGGCTCAAATGACATGACGCAATCATGGATGTGATATTTCATATCACGATAACTCATGCCGTGGCTGAATAAGGA
>CAZUAW010000400.1:0-1831 GCA_964618535.1 uncultured Thiotrichales bacterium | reverse complement strand
ACTAGATAGCATTCGACTTCTAATAAATTAAGCGTGTTTTTATCTTGATGTGTTGGGTATATTCCTGATACGTTAAAGCCTAATTTCTGATATTTCTTAAAAGCCTCAATGTGATCAGGAGTGTCATCGTAAAGCGGCGAAAAAGCAATCTCCGAAAGTATTCCGGTAATATATTCAATGCTATTCACTGCACCCGCAATAACTGCCTGATCAAATCCTTGCGTGTCCATTTTTAGAAAAATATTTTTTTCTGCTAATACGGATGAGTTCTCTTTAAAAAAACTGTCTAGCGTGGTCATGCTGACAGAGTCTCTGTACTCATGCTGTATGGCTGACCCAAGATAATTTTGACTGACTGCGCTCGCAGAATGAAAAGAAGAATATTCAGAGTTTTGCGGGACATTAATATTGCGTATCTCTACTTTATCGCCAAGTGCGAGGTGATGAGCGTGCCAGTGTTGATCATTTTTAACTGTGTTGGCCAAAGCTTGATAGGTTAATGTCACCGGCTCAAATGAATGAATTTCTCTGGTGTAATCGAGCGCCCTTAAATGGCTACCAAACTGCCCTTCGTTTGCGCCTACATCCAGAATGACATCTATCTTTAAATACTGAAGTAGTTTCTTAAGGTGCTGCGCGGAAGCGTCAGAAGTCATGCAGGCGTTCTTAGGTTGTTGTGAACCAACACCATAAATAAAATTATAAGTGTCAATGTATACGGCAGGTTGTTCAGATACAGCCAGGAATTGGTGAAGCCAAAAACGATATTAATACATCCAATTCCGATCCCTGCAAAAGCTGCGAAACGAATCACTGGGTTTTCGCCACCGCGTCGTAATGCAATTAGAAAGAACCGAATCGGTAGCCATAAAACGGTAATAATCATGGTAATGCCACCAATTAACCCCGTTGTAGAAAAACTATCCGCAAAAATATTATGGAAGATATGGTTTGAAATCAGTTTTACCAGCTCGGGGTGGTCAGCAACAATCAATGGGCCTATTGTTTTGAGTTGGTCAAAGTCATTTTCAGAATCACCCAGCCCAGTGCCTATCCAGATATTGTCCAGCCAGATTTGCCAGGCGCCCAGATTCATAAATATACGAGCAGTTGTTGAACTGTATTGGTAGCTCTCTGATGTTACTACAGTCTGAAACTCTGCCGGTAAATCCGCCCAATGACTCATCCACAGGGTTGATTGCAGGGTGGAAATGAATATGGCTAGAACAGTGATTACAACGATGCCGAATACCAGGGTAGATTGTTTTTTTGAAGTTGTTTTGTTGATAACCATCAGCACAGAGATAACAACTAAACTGATAATAAATGCGAGTAGTACGCCTCGCGACCCAGAAGCCAGAATGGCATGAATTGCGCCAGCTAGTGCGATAAGTGTAATTAATCGAAACGCTAGGCTGAGTTTTAAATTCGTAACTGCAGCGTACAGGCTGATTGAAATGATGCCGGTAATATAACTGAAAATATTGGGATTTAAACCGGTCCATAAGCCGATGCGTGAAATATCCAGATACCAATATCGATAAAGGGTAAATCCGAGCAATATTACTCCGGCGCTCACCAGCCCACCGAGTAGTACAGGCATTAACTTACTGCCGATTCGGTTAACCAATCCCCAAATTGGAATCGCTAGTAAAAAGGGATGGTAGCTTTCAAAGCGCCAACCGGCGTCATGCCAATTGCTGTTATTGACTAATCCTGGGAGCGCAGAGACAACATAAAGAATAAACCCGAGAAAAATGATCCGAGTTTGCCGCCCACTTTCACCGAGAGTTTTCCAACCAAATACCAGCGCCATCAATGCAACAATCCC
>CAZUAW010000399.1:0-1837 GCA_964618535.1 uncultured Thiotrichales bacterium | reverse complement strand
TGATGTCGGAGACATTGATTGAGGCTTTCGCTAGCACCATGGCAACATCACTGAGCAAGCCTGGTTGATTAAAACCAGTGACTTGAATGTTAACAGTGTAGGCGGTTGTTTCTGTGCCCCATGTCGCTTCTGCTAGGCGTAATGATTTTTCTTCGCCAAGGTTTTTTGTGTCTATATTTGCGCAATCTTTGCGGTGAATCGTAATACCTCGCCCTACCGTGATATAGCCGATGATTTCATCGCCTGGCGCAGGCTTGCAGCAGTTAGCTATTTCTACTAATAAGTTGCTGACCCCTTCAATTCGTATGCCACGGTCGTTGTTTTTATCGACATTAATTTTGCGTAGTTTTACTTCTTCTTTTTTGGGTATATCTAATGTTGCCGTTAATTGAGGCACGCTGATATCACCACGCCCTAATGCCACCAAAAACTCTTTTTTAGATTGATGATGAAAGCGAGTTTGTAGGGCTTCAAAATCAAATGCTTTAATATTTAAACGGTGCTTTTCTTGCTCCAGAATTTCCATACCATCTTGAATGTTTTTCTCATGGTCTTGTTGCCGAAACCAATGGTGAATTTTACTGCGTGAGCTTGATGAGCCGATATAACCCAAGGAAGGGTTTAGCCATTTACGTCGTGGTTGTTCTAACTTTTGAGTAATAATTTCGACTTGATCGCCATTTTTTAGTTTCTTATCTAGTGAAACTATTACGCCGTTGATCTTTGCGCCTGCACACCGATGCCCGATGCTGGTATGCACCGAGTACGCAAAATCCAGCGGCGTTGAGCCTTTAGATAAATCTTTAATATCACCTTGAGGGGTTAGTGCAAAAACACGGTCAGGAAATATTTCCGCACGAAAATCCTCTAATAAAGACGCATCATCATCAGTGCTATCAAGCAAACGCCGCAATGAGCCGACCACGCGCTCCATCGCCGCATCCTCACCGCCGCCTTCTTTATAGCGCCAGTGTGCGGCAACGCCTAATTCGGCAAACACATTCATATCCTGAGTGCGAATTTGAATTTCTACATGGCGACCTTTTGGGCCGATGACTACGGTATGTAACGATTGATAGCCATTCGGTTTTCGGTTGGCGATGTAATCATCAAGCTCCGCAGGTACGTGCTTCCATTGCTCGTGGACAATTCCAAGCGTGCCATAACAAGTTTGTACGTCATCGACAATCACCCGTACCGCGCGTAAATCATAAAGCTGGTCAATGGATAAACCCTTGCGTTGCATCTTTTTCCAAATGCTATAGATATGTTTAGGTCGGCCAAAGACCTCTGCTTTAATGTCGGATTTGGCTAGCAATTCTTGAAGGTCTGTCGTAAAAGTCTCTATATACGCTTCGCGCTCAATGCGTTTAGAGGTTAACGATTTGGCTATTTGCTTGTAGGTATGCGGCTCTAAATAACGAAAGGCGAGATCTTCCATCTCCCACTTGACTTGGCTTACTCCTAAACGGTTTGCTAATGGCGCAAAAATATCCATGGTTTCTTGCGCGAGACTACGTTGTTCAAACAAGTCGGCATCCGTCAATAAGCGTAAATGCTGCAAGCGCCAAGCGAGATGTATGAGTACCGCGCGCACATCATCGACCATCGCGAGCAACATCCGCCTTAAGCGTTCTGCCTGCTCTGGTTCAGGTGTTTCGTTATCAGAAGGAGATTTAAAGTTATGCAGCCAACGCATGTTTTTAACCAACAACGCAATGGTGCTGCTAAATTCTTCTGCAATGGTTTCAATGGAATAAGTATCGGCTAGGCGCACATCACTTAAAATAGCGGCAATTAATGAGACTTGATCAACTTGTAGGTTGCGTAAAATATC
>CAZUAW010000398.1:0-1869 GCA_964618535.1 uncultured Thiotrichales bacterium | reverse complement strand
TGATATTTGAAAAACAGCCCAGTTGAGTCACCGTTAATTTTTAAATCCGCACGTTCAAATTCAACAGCGGTATATCGTAAGCCTATATTGGCACGAGGATACGCTGATGGCGACCAGCCGATTTGTGCTTGATAGCCAAGCGTATCGTCAAATTCAAAATCTCCCAGGTCTGCGAGAAAACCGCTAGTGCTAAATTCTGGGCTAAAGTGGTACACCGTTCCACCACCAATATTGAGATTCCCCAATCGTGCCATCAGGGTCGTCTCCCAAGGGAAACTGCTCCATGTCATATCGCCATTATCAGCTTCTGCAGAATCAATTTGGTAGCCGATGGTGGACTGTAGTTCCAAGCCATTCAGAAGAGGTATCGAGACGCCCCCCATAATAGAGAAGCCAGCATTGGCATCAATGTTTTCTTTCACGCCATCTTCAAAAAATGCCGAACCAACCCTGTCTCCACCTGAATCGATACCGATGCCGATGATGCCACCGAGATGACCAGCGTTAGCAGTGCTGATTGCTGTGATTGAGAGTAGAGCCAAAGAGAGAGATTTGAGTTTCATTTTTGTATTCCCGAATGATTGGATTTTCCACATCTTCTCCTGATCAAGATGAATCAGTGCTGAATACTATTCTACGTGCCGCTGTCCGCGACTTTTAGCGGTAGACGATCAGCAGCATTGCGCTGCTGATAACGTCGTTATCTATTTGAAAATCTCAAACAAATCTGCAAAAGCCTAATTGAATTAGTTCCTATGCTGACATCATTTTAGAAAATGCAGTTCATTATTATTTAAAACATTCGCTTCGATAATAGGGCTGTTTCGTATAGGATTTGTGCATTACGCGTATCCAAATTGAGCATAGTGTAATTGCTTTAAACGAGTTTATTTTAAACGTGTCTTTACAATTCGCAATACTGTGTTGCAAAGAATGCTGTTTTCCCAGACTCGTCCGCTGAGTATCCTGATCGCTTCTCTTTAATCCTACTTGGAGCACGATGATGTTTAAAAAAATCCTTCCCATTATTATTTTGATGGGTTTTGTTAGTGGTACAGCATTTGCGGAAAATAGCGACGAACCAAAGATTCTAACGGTTTTGAATAGCTATTTTGATGCATGGAAAACCCGAGACATTAATGAGATTGGAAAAATGTACGCAGATGAAGTCTCTGTCTATGACCTTCCTTCTGATTACACCACCAAAGGAAAAGACAATGTTTTGAAATATGAACAAGAAGTTTGGTTAGCTTCCGCACCGGATATGGTTTGGGTTAGAACTAGTCCACCGCTGGTCTCGGGGAATTCAGTCACTTACGAATGGATTTATGCGGGCACCTATTCAGGTATGTGGGGTAAACAAAATATCATTGCAAAACCATTTTCCGTCAAAGGGATTAGTACCACGACTATCAATGACGCAGGTAAGATTATTTGGCAAAAAGATTTCTATGATCTGAATTCTTTTGAGTCACAGTTGGGGATATAGGCATGGCGATTACGGTTTTTTTATTTGCGAAAGCCAAAAAAGGTAAGGATGATGCATTGAAATCACTGATCACTCAGTGCTTACCAGAAACCCGAAAATATAGCGGGTGCATCAGTATTGATATCTATGAAAATGATAAGCAAGGGGGGCTGGTATTTTACGAGAAGTGGGAAACTAAGGCGGACTATCATGCTTATTTAAACTGGCGTACGGAGCAGGGCGTAATGGATGAGATTGGTGCTTTACTGATTTCTCCACCGGATATCCAATATTACAATCACATAGATATTTAGTGCTGGTTTAGCGCGTCAGCGACGTAGTCTATAAATACTATTATTTTGCTGGATAAAGAAGTAGTAAATGGATAAACAATACTTACA
>CAZUAW010000397.1:0-1879 GCA_964618535.1 uncultured Thiotrichales bacterium | reverse complement strand
TATACGTCTTGACGAACAATTTCCGCAATTAGAATATCTTTAACTACGGGTCCAGCAACTTTCCTAGCAATTTCATACAAAGAATCCCGCAAAATAATCATCTTATTACTACTGGTAAAGACACCATCAAACCCGCCTGCATTCGCGTGCTCAAAAAGAACTTGGTTAAATGCATCTCTTAGTTTTGGCTCACGTTGAAATGTTGCTTCTTTTCCACCTGCAATCACTTCAATATTTATCGATAATACAACCAATGCAGCCATTTTACCTTGCTTAACAACTGGGATAACAAATTGGTTATTCATTTTAACATATTCTGGAATAATGTCATTTCCATCATCATCTACTAAAGGTTTCTTTTGCACTTGGTCTACGCTAATTTCAGTTTGGTTTTCACCCTCATTTTCGGATTCTACTGGTTCAGGCTTAAGTGTAATGCCAGCACCAATACCGGCACCTGCGCCAATAATAGCCATAAGAATTGGAAGTATTTTACCCATAATTACTCTTTCTAGAACGGAAGTATTATGTCAGCAACTTGCTGGCCATAACGAGGTTGTTGGACATCAGAAATCTGGCCTCGGCCGCCATACGAAATGCGTGCAGATGCGATCTTATCATATGTAATTTGGTTTTGTCGTGATATATCTTCTGGTCGAACATAGCCCGTAATCAACAGCTCTCGAACCTCAAAATTCACCCTGACTTCTTGAGATCCCTGGATGGAAAGCACCCCATTTTGTAGTACATTAATAACAGTGGCGGCAATTCGCAACGTCAGTTTTTCTTTTCGACGCACAGTCCCGTCGCCGGAAAAATTGCTGGTTGAATTGGTCTCAAATGCGTTCGCGATACTGGCACCATCGGGTAGCTTACTGTTTATGCGTTGAGGAATACCAAACAATTGTGGAATACCTGATTTTTCGGCGCCTTTTCGGTTGCGAGCTGTAGAATTTGATATTTCTGCTTTGTCATCGATTTCGATAACAACGGTTAAAATATCTCCGCGCTGTATTGCGCGCCGATCCCCTAAAAGTGACCGTCGCCCTGCATTCCAAAGAGAAGCGCCATCTGTCGGTAATTGGTCTTCAGCTGTTTCTGGCAGAGAAGGCGTCATCATCGCATAATGCTCATCTGTGCCTTGCACCGGCGTAAGTGGGGGAACTCGGCCAACTGCTTCCAGCCTTGCGCAACCGGATCCAAATAGGCCAAGCATAACCAAAAAACATTGAACGTAAATTTTCATTTATCGCAGTCCTTTTTTAAAAGGTAGTAGCCAAGAACAACTGAACCATCAGCATCAATAGTTCCGCAAACTGTGGTCTTTGATGTTAGATTCATTACTCGCAAATAATCACCAACCCCGCCACGTCCGAGTGATCGGGCGTCCGTGACAATACGCAATCCACCGCGCCGATAAACAAGTTGTACAATTTGGTTCCGCTCGATAATCGCAGCCGGGCCAATATCCTGTGGCCGAATAGGCCGACCGGCATATAAAACCACACGGGTTTCTTTTCCAACCGCATCATTTATCTGAGTAAGCGAGCCTACACTGTCTATAGGCTTCAATTTTACATCAGCGGGGCCAATAATTATATGGCTACGAATTGTGCGTGTCGAGACAAGCGTGTCTGCAGCTGTGGCGGGTGCAAATGCCCATAGAAATATGAAGATCAATTTATTCATCAGCGTATCTGCGTTGTTGCGCCAAGCATCTGGTCGGCAGCTGTAATAACTTTTGCGTTCAACTCATAACCACGCTGGGCCTCGATTAGTTCGGTGATTTCATAGACAGCATCCACTGAGGATTCTTCAAGGTAAACCTGACGCAGAATTCCCAAACCGTTTTCGCCCGGTGAACTAACAAGCGATGGGC
>CAZUAW010000396.1:0-1895 GCA_964618535.1 uncultured Thiotrichales bacterium | reverse complement strand
GGGAAGGAGACGACGACTTGGCGTAGAGGAGCCTCGGGCAGCACATTTTCCACCACAGCAAAGGGGGTCGCACAGCAAAGGGGGTCGCGTCTTTCCAAAGTGTAGTCCTCAAACTGTGATTCTGGGTATTCATCTTAAGTACGGCTTACCTGCGAGATGCACTAACGTTTACGCCGACTGGTAGTGATGGCGCGCTTCCTTCGTCAGCAGCACCCTACGGTTCTTTGTGATTGCTTTAAGTTAGTGAGAGCTGTTTTAATGACCAAAGTGAATTTAATGCGAAATCGGCTGCGATGCCTCTGAATCATCACCCAAATCCAGCAATGGATTTATCGCGTCAATATCTTGAAGTTCTTTGAGGCTGGGCAATTCGTCTAAAGTACGTAAATTAAAATAATTGAGAAACCCTTTGGTGGTGGCATATAAAGCGGGTCTGCCCGGGGTTTCCCGATGTCCTATGACGTGCACCCAGTCGCGATCAATTAATGTTTTAACGATGGTTGTACTGACGCTTACGCCGCGAACGTCTTCGATTTCTGCGCGAGTTACGGGTTGGCGATAGGCTATTAATGATAATGTTTCCAGTAATGCGCGTGAGTATTTTTTGGGTTTTTCTTCCCACAGCCGGATGACGGTTTCTGCATACGCTTGTTTGACCTGAAAGCGATAGCCGCTGGCGACTTGCTGTAATTCCACACCTCGGTTTTCGCATTCCTGAGTCAGCGTTTTAATGGCTTTTAGCAGATCGCTTTTGGTAATCGGCTCCAATGGTGATTCTATTAATGACTGTAATGCGGCTAGTGACATGGGTTCTTCGGCGGCAAAAAGTATTGCTTCAACCAGGTTTTTTAAATGCTCGGTGTTCATGCGGAACCTTCGTTATCCAGGGTGATTTCTTGATCGGCGAGTGAGACATAGATAGGGGCGAATGAATCGGCCTGCGCCAGATTTAAAAAATGTCCTTTTAACAATTCCAATATGGCGAGAAAACTGACGACCACGCCGCTGCGCCCTTCTTCGGCTTCAAACAAACTTTGAAACTCTACAAAGCCGTTGGCGTGGTTTAACTTTTCCAGCAATTGCGACATTTTTGAGCGGACCGAAAGGGTTTCGCGCTCGATTTGATGATGCGAATACATCTCGGAGCGTTGCAATACATCTTGCAGCGCCAGTAACATTTCTCGTAGATCGACTTCTGGCTCTGGAATATCTTGCTCTACTTCTGGCACCTCTGCGGATACTGGAAAGTTATCGCGAAACATTCTTGGTAGTTGATCCAGATCATCCGCCGCTTGTTTGAACTGTTCGTATTCCTGCAAGCGCCGTACCAGCTCGGCGCGTGGGTCATCTTCCTCGTCGATGGCAGATGGCCGAGGTAGCAGCATTCGCGATTTAATTTCGGTGAGTACCGATGCCATGACCAAATACTCCGCAGCCAGATCAAGGCGCATGGATTGCATCATGTCGATGTATTCCATGTATTGTTTGGTGATGGGCGCGACCGGAATATCCAGAATATCGAGGTTTTGGCGTTTGATCAGATAGAGCAGTAGATCGAGCGGCCCCTCGAACGCTTCGAGGATCACTTCCAGCGCATCGGGTGGAATATACAAGTCTATTGGCGGCGCGCTGAGCGGTTCGCCCTGCACCATCGCAAATGGCATTTCTTGCTGTGTGTGGATTTCTTCTGACATCGGGCTAGTACACCGACCACATTAAAATGACGGATAAGTGAGTCATCAAGTGGTTAGATGTGGTTTTATTTTTATGAATCATATAAATACCATGGATGTATTGTAGTAGAGGAATGCAGGAGCAATTCCCGAGTGGTTCTACTCTGTTCTAACCCGGATATTTCATGAATTACATGCGCCCTCGCTTGTCTATTGATTCCA
>CAZUAW010000395.1:0-1902 GCA_964618535.1 uncultured Thiotrichales bacterium | reverse complement strand
ATAGGTATGCTCAAGCCAGTGTATCTTCGAAAATGGCATTGAGAATGCTGATACTGTAAGTTCCTACGGATTAGCGATTGTCTGACGCTAACTTTTGAGTTTACCGAGCAATCGTCCTATCCACGACCATATAACTAAAACTTCTACCATGACTAAGAAACTCACCGCTCTACTCATTGTCCTGATTTATTTTATTTTCACGACTATAGAAGTGAATGCAAAAACAATACAAATCAATTTTTCAGAGCTACAGAACACTCCCGAGAGCACCGCATTCAATACTTCAATAGGGTCAGCTCTCGGATTGACTTATGCCATTAACGAACACAACCGTTCCTTACAGGAAGGTTGTGCGTACTCATCCGTTTTAGATTGGTTACAAGGGGACTTACTACCAACCAATACCAGCAACATTACGCTAAATTTCAGCACGCTCGGCAAGCCTATTGAAATGCTATTAACGCTCCCGTTGCAGCTTCAGGCCAATGGCCATGTGGAGCAAAAATTTGGCTTAAAAGCATTTGGTGAATGCCTTGAATATGCTGAAGATGGTTTCGACCTTTCAGTGAATGGCGTTGGTCAAATCACGCTTAAAGTGATCATCAACCCAATATTTGAAGTTATTGCCGATACCTTAACCTTAACGGCAGAGCTGTCTGTTGATACCGAAATGCAGCCTTTTGTTTTTGACGTAAATGTTGAAGGTACGCTGCTCGAATCTGAGCTGGAAGATAGACTTCGTGACGAAATTTATGACGCAATGAATGCTCAGGATCTGGAAGAGTCTCTCAGCAAAATCGAAGAGAGTATCAAAAAGGAATTTTCTTTTGCAAAAGACCAACTCCTTGAACTGGAACTGGCTGGCGTGAGCACGGAGAATATTCAGTCATTTATTGAGTTATTGGAAAATGATGTTAATTTACCGCTAACCAGAGAACTACTTACTACTTATTTACAACGGTTTTTCAAAATTGATTCCAGCGCCGAAAACCCTCAATCATCATTTACCTCGGCCATTACCTGCGAGCTTTTAAACGCGTCCATTATTGAGCAAAATACTGCACCGCTGTATCGCCAGACTGAAGCTGCCTGTCGTCAGATTAGCGCATCGTTAATTACAGAAGAAGGAACTTATTTTACTGATTCACAGTGCAGCAACCCAATCAATTTTCGACCCACCAACTTACAAAGTTTTTGTCAAAATACCATTGATACCAACCGAGTTGGCGATGGCGCATTACTGGCAAATATTAAACCAGCATGGACGTTATCTCCCGGTGTTAAAATGGATGTTGGGCTGGCGTCAACAGAAGGGAAACCACAGCCATTTTCCACCAGCCGAGTGTATAAAAAAATCCAAACGGATAACGGCCTATGTGAGCTGGAAATGCGGGTTTATAAAGAAAATATCGCAGACAAAGAGCTCGTGCCATTAATTGCGTTACATGGCGGTAGCTGGCAATACCGCAGCAATGGCATCTTAGGAATCGAAGCACTGGCAGCACATTACACCCACCAGGGGTTTGCTGTATTCGCACCTTTTTATCGAGTAGTAAGAGATAAATCCGGACCAGCTGCCTGTCAAAATGTCACCGCCAAAGAAATTGTTTCCGATGTCAGTGACGCACTCGACTGGGTTAAAACACATAAAAATGAGTTCGGTCTTAGCGATGAAAAAATACGGCTCACCGGACAATCAGCAGGCGCACATCTGGCAACCTGGCTCTCAGTGAATCGCGCAGAAGAAATTGAACGGACATTATTACTCTATCCACCCACAGATGTTGGTGATTACTTGCAAGAATGGTTACAGGGAAATTTAGGTGAAAATCCAAAAGGCCTTTCCATTATCAGCCATTTTTTAAATATGGATGTTCACACAATTGATCTATCTAATTCGCT
>CAZUAW010000394.1:0-1904 GCA_964618535.1 uncultured Thiotrichales bacterium | reverse complement strand
AGCAGTTTGTTTTGTTTAGTGATAAGCGCCATCCTAGGGAGATGGGAAAAAAGGAAATTGAGCGCTTTCTTACTCATTTGGCAATTAATAAGAATGTTGCGGCTGCTACGCAAAATCAGGCATTCAACGCGATTCTATTTTTGTACAAGCATGTTTTAGATATGCCTCTGGGCGATAAAATTGATAGTGTTCGCGCCCAAAAAGCTCGAAAGTTACCAACGGTTTTAAGTAAAAATGAGGTCTCGGCTTTGCTGACCGCCATGAATGGTGGCAACCAGTTAATGGCTCAGTTGATGTATGGCTGCGGGTTGCGGCTTTCTGAGACGGTTCGATTACGTGTTCAGGATGTGGATTTTGAAAATAATTATATTATTGTCCACGATGGTAAGGGGGGTAAAGACAGGGTGACGGTGTTTCCCGCGACGTTGCATGAGCCGATGCAACGTCAGCTTGAGAAAGCCCGTATTCTTTTTGATAATGATTTGGCTGCTGGAAATGCCAATGTTTTTCTTCCTGGCGCACTGGCTAAGAAATATCCTAATGCACCACAATCATGGCTTTGGCAGTATGTATTTCCTTCGCGAAATCTTGCTAAAGATCCGCGTAGTGATGCGGTGCGTCGTCACCATGCGCATGAAACGAATATTCAAAAGGCGGTAGCGCGTGCCAGAGTTAAGGCGGGTATCTCGAAAAGGGCTTCTCCGCATACTTTGCGACATTCTTTTGCAACCCATCTTTTGGAGAGCGGGACAAATATTCGTGTGTTGCAAAAGCTGTTGGGGCATAAAGATGTCGCTACGACTGAGATATATACGCATGTCTTGCAGGAAAATATCGGTGCGGTGATTAGTCCGTTGGATTTGTTATAGGGGGGTGTGCGTTAATCTCTAAGCCAATTCTCAACCCAATCCACCTATCTTCAAAATTTCCTTTCCTTTTCATTCGTTGTCACCAAAGTTAACTATTGTTTTGGATTATTTGCGCCGTGGCTTGAGGTGAAGCTGTGGCTCGACAGGCTGTGTCAGTAGCGTTTTAGCGCCGTAGCAATGCTATCCAGCGCCAAACATTTAGCAGGCTTGCCAGCGATGCCGCGACATAAGTCAGCGCGGCTGCCTGTAAAACACGTTTGACTGCTTGTTCATCCTCTGGAGAAATATAGCCTTCACGCAATATCGGTAGGGCTTTGCCAAAACTGGCATCCAGCTCCACCGGTAGTGTGATGAGATGAATTACGGTGGCGCTACCAATGCTTATTATCCCGGCGGCAAACATGAGCGCCCCCGCTGCGGGTGCTTTAGTCAACACCATGACGAGGGGGATGATCATCATGGCTGCCGCGCCAATACGCTGAATGCCATGCGCTGCTTGGACGAGTCGGGTGCGTAAATTTAATTTTGGATCGTTCTGAAAATGCTGGATTGCGTGTCCGACTTCATGGGTTGCAACCGCCACTGCGGTGAGTGATTTTTCATTATAGTGGCTCGGGCTTAATCGCACCGTGCGACTTGCTGGGTCGTAATGATCGCCGTCTTCAGTTGTTTCCTCAAGCGCGACCTCTTGCATCTCGAACCGATCGAGTAGGTGTCTTGCCAGTTCGCCACCGGTGCCGGATAGGTCTTGTCGATCACCTGCGTGGCGCTTAAATGTATATTTCGCCCAGAGCTGTGGGCCAAACACGAGGGCGATAACGAATAATCCGATGATCAGAAAATGCATAATGATTCCACTCAATCGTTTCCACTGCTTACTTATTGCGCGGGATGATTAACTATCTGTGTCACGCAGGAAAAGGGTACAGGGTTAACCCATTTTCTGTGGTGCGAAATTGCTTTCGCAACGATGAACCACTATTTAACCCGAATATTTCATGAATTACACGAGTTCTCGCTTATCTATTGATTCCA
>CAZUAW010000393.1:0-1909 GCA_964618535.1 uncultured Thiotrichales bacterium | reverse complement strand
TTAGAGACGCCCTTAAGGGATTTATCGGGTTTTCCGTAGGTTGGCGGTGAGCTTGCGAACCCCAACAATGATGATGAATCCACGGGTGTTGTTGGGCTTCGTGCCTCAGCGCCAACCTACGAAAACCGCTATTGCGAGTGTTCTCGGCTTAAGTAGGTGCCATTCAGAACAGGTTAAAGCTTTTTTCGCGTCCTGAGTTTCATTCACTAATCTTGTGTTGTTTCGCTATGTTCGATTATGAAAGGTGACTGAGTGGACAGTAGAGCGTAAACGCCTGCATCCTGCACTCAATTTCACGGAGTTTGTCCCAGAGGAGATGAGGGTTTGATTGGTGCATGATGTAATCGGGAATGTGGTGCAGCTTAAACATTGCGGTACTACCAAACAACAACAATAATAATAATTCAGGAGAACTGAAAACCATGTTCAATCACACTTTATCAAAAGCCGGATTGTGGACGCTGCTACTTGCTGCGCTGGTCACAACCCATGTCAATGCCGCCGGTAGTACTGACACATCCGTTAAAATTACTAAGAATATTCCATCGTTGGTTATTAATCATCGTGGTGCTCCCGTTAAGGTTCAACGGATTCAGGATACGTCCAATAAATTGGTTGATGACTTTGCAAAAACTTCTCGACCTTGCCCACCTTTTTGTATTCACCCGATGAAAGCTGCTAACGGTGTTAAAACCATTGGTGAGGTTGAATTACTAGAATTTGTCAGCAATGACGTTGCCAATAAAACGGGTGTGTTAATTGATGCGCGTATGCCCAAATGGCACGATAGCGAAACCATTCCTGGCTCAGTCAACCTGCCTTTTATTATTTTTTCTAAGCAAGGAAAAGGGCTGAATCAGATCTTTGAATTGCTCGGCGCGAAAAAAACCAAAAAAGGCTACAACTTTAGCAAAGCTAAAAACCTGGCTTTATTTTGCAACGGCCCATGGTGCGATCAATCTACGCGTGCGATCAAAGGTTTGATGGCTGCGGGATATCCGGCTGAAAAACTTTTCTACTATCGCGGTGGTATGCAAATGTGGAAGCTCTTTGGACTCACTACGGTGTTGCCAAAATCCAATATGGTATCTAAGAAATAATCAGCGGAGAATCTGATGTCATTATTAAAAAGTATAATATTTGGTGCGGCCGCTGTTGTGGGTCTGGTTGGAATTAGTGTTTTCTCTCAGTCTGGAAAAGATCAGTCCGAACAAGGTGGTGAAAAACAAGCCACACTCTCAACAGTTATTCCAAAAACTGATCATTCTGCTCCAGAAGATTCGCATAGCAAGTTTTCTGCGGCGGCTATTTCGGCGTTGTCTGCTTCACCAGCCTATAACGATGAGCGTGTCAAAAAGATAGCGCCAAAAGCGCCAGATGATGATTTGTCTGCATTAATTGGTAACGCCATCTCTGAGCTGGGTTCTTTGGCGGAGGAAGAAAATAACTATATAAGTGCGCTCACTGGCTCTTCAAGAATTCGTGGCGGGGACGCGGATCATCTGAATAAGATTGATTTTGGTTCACTGAGCATCCAGAAACAACAGCCAGTTCAATCATTTGAATCGCAGATGGATTCGTTGGTGGGTGATTTGTTAGGCGCTGGCTCCAGTGCCAAAACACCAGTAAAATCTGTCGCTGCAAAAGTTACGCTGAAGGTCTCGGAAAATCCAGTTGAAAACAATGGCAGCGTTACTGCCTACATCGCTTCACTGGCTGAAGAGTCTGAGACACGCAGAAATGAGGTAAGAATGATCACGGTCTCTAGCGGCGAAACGCTGTGGATTATTGCTGCCCGTGCGTATGGTGATGGTAACCTTTACAAGAAAATTTACGAAGCCAACCCACATATTAAAAACCCTAATATGATTGAGATTGGTGACGTTTTAAGGGTTCCGATTTAGAGACA
>CAZUAW010000392.1:0-1945 GCA_964618535.1 uncultured Thiotrichales bacterium | reverse complement strand
GGATTGGTATAAACGCGCCAAAGGAAATTCCCGTTCATCGCGAGGAGATCTACCAGCGTATTAAAAGCGAGGAATCTGAATCTGTTAACGACAGCTAAAAACGGACACACGTTTTAATAAAAGCCACACCCGGCTCAGTCGGTTGTGGCTTTTTTTCGTCTGCAATTTTGATTCAGATAATGTTCATTTATTTAGTTTTGATATGAAACGAAAGTGAGAACTGTGAAAACCCGCCAGAATTTTTGAGCACGTATCCTGCGTAATCCAGGATTCCCCATCTCTTTTCTAAGTAGGGATGAATCATATTTAATAAACTATTGTATAATTCCTCTATACTGCTATAGTAAATAAACGTACAAATTAAATAATAGTATATGAGTATCTCAATACTAGACTTACTTGAACAAGTTATTACTGAAGCCAAGTCTCGTGGAATTTCTCAAAAACAGTTGGCAGAACAAGCGGGACTGACCCCAGTAGGTTTGAGTAAAGCTAAAAAAAGAGGTGACATCCGTGCATCCAGTCTAGCTGTGTTGGGCTTGCAGGTGGGACTACAGTTAAAATTTGAGCCACAGCGTCTGCCAGATCGTGTCGAAGAAGCAGTAAAATCCGGTGCCTTTTTTGGTATCGGCAAGGATCGTCAGGCTGACTAGCATGGCTAGGAATCAACATGCGGTTATCTGGACGCAAATTTCCGGGCAACCCCAAAAGATGGGGGATTTGCTGTTATCGACAGATCAATCGGCATTCACTTATTTACCTGAATATTTAGAAACGGAGCTTCCGGGGTTTTGTCTGCTGGGTGATAACAGTCTTTGGCAAAGTGATACGGTGACCTATCCCATTAGTGAACGGATTCCGGTTTTTCCGCGTTTAATAAGCCTGATTCCAGGCAACAATCCGCGCAATTTACAACGCCGACATTACATTGATTTACTACGCGCACAGCAAGGAAGGGAGCCTGCTCCGGGACTTGATACGGAATGGCGGCTGCTAGTGACGGGTGGGCACGGTGGGATAGGGCATATCGATGTATTTTCGGACGATATCACGGCGCAGAATTGGTACCAGCCAAATGCGCATAGCCAGCATGAGTTAATGTTGAATGCGAGCGGCAATCGATCCCAGCTATGGGGAATGCTGAAGCATAATGTTTTAGATGAGAACGTAGAATTTAACCCGCAAATAATCGAAGAAACACTCGGGCCTACGCCATCTGTTGGCGGCATGATTCCTAAGTTGCTGGTTTCGATGAATCCCAACGAAACAGCGGTGAATTTCTATCCACCGGATACGCCGAACAACACCGAAGTTGTGCTCAAAATAGAGCCACCAGAATATTCTGGGTTGCTGGATTTGGAGGCATTGTGCCTCGATGTTCATCAGCAAGCAGGATTCGATGTGCCGAATTATCAGCGTATTGATAATGACGGCTTAAAGTTTCTGGCAGTTGAGCGCTTTGATCGACAGCAGGGAATACGGGTTCCAATGGAATCGCTATTTTCAGTGATTGCTACTGGCGATCATTTATTTCGAGAAACTGCTGATATCATGCTGGATGAGCTGGGTGGAATCATCGCCCGACTCTCAGAAGTTGTTAGTTTGCCTCCTGATACAGGTGAAGCATTATATAGACGGCTTTTAATGGCATTACTCACAGGCAATGGCGATATGCACCTGGACAACATTGCGCTGCTGGGTGGCGTCAATGATTGTCGGTTAACACCGGTTTATGATCCTGCGCCGATGCGCGCCTGGCCAAGACACAACCTCGTTAGCGCAATACCGTTTGATGCTTCTGGCTATGCTGATAGAGGCCAATTTTTTATTTATCTTGGTAAAACATTTGGGTTGCCTCGGAAAAAAATTCAAGACTGTATTGATCAATCACTGGACGCAACCACCTCCTATATTGATCAAGTGATGGGATTAAACAACGTGCCGC
>CAZUAW010000391.1:0-1947 GCA_964618535.1 uncultured Thiotrichales bacterium | reverse complement strand
GGAATTGGAGAGAAGTTAAATTCTATGAGTGGTCCCTAAGCACTCCTAATCCAGTAGAGAGAGCGCAGTACGGATTGACGAGAGTAGCTTCTTTTGATCTGGCTCTATTTTAGCAATGACATTAATTCCGTTAAGAAGAGTGTAAATTAGACTGGCAATTGATTTGATATCTTTATCCTTGGAAATCTCACCATTTTTTTGACCAGAAAGTAGAAACTCGTAGAATACACCTTCAAAAAACGCTCTGTTGGAGATTAGTGATTCCTTAATATGTTCTTCTCCGGGAATTAATTCGGTGGTGCTATTTACGACGAAGCAGCCTTTTTGGTCAGGATCAGTGGTTGATTTAGAAATAGCATTTTCAAATAACTTTAAAAACCCTTCCTTGACTCTTTTTTGGCTTCGTAGGAATTTTATTGTTCCATCTCTGTTTGTATCGCAATACAATTTGAGAGATTGATCAAACAGGTTTTGCTTACCACCAAAAGTATCGTAGAGACTCGCCCGGTTAATACTTAAATGAGTAACCAGGTCTTGCATGGAAGTTGCGTGATAGCCTTTCTTCCAGAATAGCTCCATGGCTTTGTTTAGCGCTTCATCTTTGTTGAAAAGCTTGGCTCTAGGCATAGTACGTACAAGATTCAAGTTATGAATTGTGCCATCTTACCTGATATTTTGAGAGACCTTTACACCAATAGCTAATGACTACGCGTCATCTTCTGTAGTGTTCGGTCTTTCTTAATATAAGTATGATACAAAGCCGCTAGAACATGACCCAATATCAGGATCCAGGTAAGCCATGATCCCAATATTTCTTTGTGAATAAAGTCTATTGGTTTTTCAAATTGATCAAACGTCATTCCCAATCCATCAGCTACTATTGTGGAAAATAGAGCAGTATCTTCAAATTTAGGTATCTCAAACAAAGTAAAATAATCCGTATTCGCTCCAGTGCCTATGTAGCCGGTGATTGGCATAATGATCATCACGGCATATAGGGTGTAATGACCAACACGTGCCAGAAGGTGTTCAAAACGACTACCTGGTTCCGGATCGGGTGTTTTGTTTATTATCCGCCAAAGGACTCTGAGGATAACGACAACGAAGATGGTTACCCCAATCGACAGGTGTAGTTGTAACACAGTCCAATTTTCGGGGGTTTTCTCATCGGTAAACCAGCGGCGGTAGTAAACGGAACAATACGCTAAAAGAAACAAGAAAGCGGTTGTCCAGTGCAGCCATCTTGCGATAAAGCCAAAGTTTTCTGATGTATTTTTGAGTCTCATCATTACCGCTCCTCGGATTAGTTAAAGTTGCTGGGAATTTTTAATGAATTGACCATGTAGATTGCCGCAACCATCTGTGTCGCCATTTTTAGTCCCTCAAAAATATCCTTATCACCCCACCCGGATTTTCTAAGCTGATCAAAAGAGCTGCGTGTTAGAGATTTAGGATCTTTTGTCGACGTTAAAAGAAATTTCAACATGAGTCCTTCTCTCTGATCAAGTTTCGCTTTTTCTGGATTGTTCTGGATATCTTTTATTAGACCATCATCCATATCAAACATGCTTTTTAGTACCATTGCGTTACCGTCCACACAGTAATCACACTGTTGAAAAACCCCGGACGATGCTATTGACATTCTCATAATAGCGAGAAATTTTTGTGTGAAATTCTTGTTCTTACTGACAACATCAAAATAATCCCAATGGTTTTTCAAGAGTTCGGGGCTGACGCTGTGTTGCTTTATCGGAGCAGGAATCATTCCGAATGCTCCTTTTACTTCGTCATAAATTCTCTTAATTTCTCCCGTCGCATTATTTTCACTAATGTACGGAATAAGAGATTCGTCATTTGCCTGAACAGTGCCGGAGAGCATTGTTGCTAGTGAGACTGCCATGATTAATTGTTTATGTAATTTCATATCGATGCCATTTTTAAGAAGTT
>CAZUAW010000390.1:0-1989 GCA_964618535.1 uncultured Thiotrichales bacterium | reverse complement strand
CATGAATTCATGAAATATCCGGGTTAGTAATATCAGTGCGGATAGTTATATACTTTTCAGGTTTTCCATGATCATCGACAAAAGGAACTATTGTTGATTCTACCCAGTAGGTGCTGCCATCTTTAGCGGCATTTTTAACTTCTCCATGCCAAACCTTTCCACTTGTAATGCTTGCCCACATCTCTTTCCAAAATGATGTTGAATGGTATCCTGAGCTACTAATACCATGGTCATTACCCAGTAGTTCTTGACGTGAATACTGGCTAATCTCCTCAAGCGAGTGATTGGCGTATTCTATTTTTCCATTCGTATCACTTACACTCACAATATTGTGTTGATCAACTGCATACTGGAGATTCATATATTCTTTCTCTTTAAGCTTAAACTCAATCTGTAAGCTGATATTATGTCGGTAATTTTTGCTTATTCTTTTCGCCCCAGATACTTGAAAAACTAAATATAACGGTAGTAAAACAGCCAAGGGCGTATAAAATACAGAGCTTTCCATAAGGATTAGGATTTCCATTGGCAACATAGCAATTGCCAAATAACCTAAAATAATCCCTAAATGGTAGGACAAGGTAGTTGCTGCAAATGAGGCGATTCCGGTCACTACAAGAATCATATACACCTGGAATTCAAAAGAGCTACCGGGAAAAGTATTCCAGAAAAGTATCGACCAGGAAGCCGCGCCCATGAGAGCACCTATCGCCAATCGAGCCAGATATGATGTTGATGATCTGGATTCCAGCTTTGATTTTTTATAAAAGAGCGCGTCTATACCTCGAAGTATTGCAACAATCCAGATTAAAAATACCCAGTTCATGGCATTTTCATTGACTCCAGTCATAACAGGATTCGAAAAATAAATGACTGTAGAAATAACAAGCGTTCCTATTACCGAAGAGCCAAGCCCCTCATAAAGAACCTTTACCTGCTCTTTAAGAAATAGGTCATCAAACACTTTTGAATCAATTAAAGAATTTTGCTTGTCCATGCGTCCTATCTATCCTGAATAGAAATACTTATATTGCTGCGGCTATCGACGACATCTTGAAAAAAATAATATTTTTTATAAACCATGTGATGCTGTTCTATTGATTGCATTTGGTCACAATTAACATACAGTCGTTTATCGCCTTACAAGAAAGTAGTATTTCTACATATTTTTCGTGACAGAAGTTTTAAAGATTTGAAATTTCATGCCGATATCTTTTCTGACAAGCACCATCAAAGAACATGGTGATTCTTTTTTTCAATGGAATGAAAACAGAAGTTATGGGAAAAAAAATAGAAAATAACAAGAAACCTGTAATCAGTAAACGACCTGTTTTTGAAGAAGTCGAGCCACGAATTTTATATTCAGCAGACTTTATTCCAGCAACGCTCTCCGACCCATTGGATGCCGCAGGGCTACCTGCTGAAATTCGGCTGCTTGACACTTCAACAGAGCAAAATCCAGCTGTTGATAATAATGTTGTGGACTATGACGATGCCCTGATTATATTTGAAGATGCCGCAAGCGATAGCATCACAACAAATGAACTGGTCATAGTCGATACCTCTACACCCGACTACTCAACACTTATTGATGACATTCTTGCACAGTCTAACGATAATCAAATCATTGAAATAGTGCTGCTAGATCAGTCCAGAGAAGGCATCTCCCAACTCACTGAAATTCTATCTAATTACACCAATCTCGATGCAGTTCACCTGATTTCTCATGGCAGCGATGGTGCCATTTCACTCGGCAATACAACGCTCGACGCCGAAACTCTACAGAACAAAACTGCAAGCATAGAAGGTTGGGGAGAAGCATTCTCTGCCGAGGGTGACTTCCTGCTTTACGGTTGTAATCTGGCTGAAACCGAGAATGGAAAATCCCTCATAGATTCCATCGCCAGTTTGACGGGAGCCGATGTTGCCGCCTCAGACGACCTGACTGGCAACGCGGAACTCGGTGGCGACTGGGATCTTGAGTATCAG
>CAZUAW010000389.1:0-2084 GCA_964618535.1 uncultured Thiotrichales bacterium | reverse complement strand
CCATCCTGGCTCCTTGCGAAATACAGTCCATCCCTGGACATAAGTGCGTAGATTTTCGTTTACGCCATGGAAGGCGTGTATGCAGAAAACGCAGGAGCAGTTTTCTGTCAAGGGCAAGACGCCAAGACGAAGTAATATTAATACATGGATGTGTTGTAGTAGAGGAATGCAGGAGCAATTCCCGAGTGGGCTATTGCGAGTCTTTGCGACGCAGCTATTGGCGAAAAGATGCGTGCTTGAAATGGGGTATTCTTGAGTGCGGAGAGTATAGTCACAATAATAGGAATTTCAGTGTCCGATAATGATGAAGTGTTAGCAGCGATTGATCTTGGATCAAACAGCTTCCACATGGTGTTAGCACATATCGTCAACGATCAAATTCAAGTCGTTGATCAGTACAAAGAAATGGTGCGTCTTGCTGGCGGTCTGGATAAACGTCAGCGATTGACAAAGCATATTCGCGAACAGGCGCTTGAATGTCTGCAACGTTTTGGTCAGCGCCTCTCAGGTATGCCCGCTGAAAATGTCCGCATCGTTGGTACTAATACGCTCCGCAAAGCTAAAAACTCAGCCGAATTTATTGTTGCTGCTGAAGCGGCATTGGGCTATCCAATTGAAACGATTTCAGGGATGGAAGAAGCGCGTCTGATTTACCTTGGAGTGGCACATTCGTTACCGACACATCAGGGCAAACGCCTGGTCATTGATATCGGTGGAGGTAGTACCGAAGTTATTATCGGCGAGAAGTTTAAAACCTTGCAGCGTGAAAGTTTGCATATGGGCTGCGTTAGTCTTACGCAAAAATATTTTTCTGATGGAAAAATCACTAAAAAAGCCTGGAAACAAGCCGTTCAGCACGCCAAGCTGGAATTAAGGCCCATCATTAAAACCTATCAGGATATTGGCTGGCGAACAGCGATTGGCGCATCCGGAACACTCAAATCGGTTGCTGCTGTTCAGGAAATGATGGGCTGGTCAAACCCCGGCGTGATGACCCATGCAGGGATGAAAAAATTAAAGAAAGCGATCCTTGAATTTAAAACTATTAAGTCAGTTAAATTTGCAGGATTAAGCGAAAGACGCCAGCCTGTTTTCGTCGGCGGTGCTGCAATAGTCTATGCCATTTTTAGCATCCTCAAGCTCAATGAAATGCAGCCAGCTTCTGGCGCATTGCGTGAGGGGGTGTTGTACGATTTAAGCGGTAGGCGTCACCATCAGGACGTCCGTGGCAGAACCATCGATAATTTGTTTCAGCGTTTTCATATCAATTCATCACAGGCCGAACGCGTGATGCGCTTACTGGTTCAGTTAATTGATACCGGAGGAGAAAAGCTGGCACTTCCACAATCTGAAATTGCAATGCTGTTGTGGGCAGCAGAGCTACATGAAGTAGGTCGTGCTGTCGCCCATAGTCACTACCACAAACACGGTGCGTATCTAATCGAACACGCCGACTTGCCCGGTTTTTCAAGGCGAGAACAAAAGTTTCTGGCAACATTAATCCGTCTGCAACGGCGCAAAATTCCTGCCAAATACCTCGATAATTTGGCAAATTCTGACCGCCAGCGTTTACAAAAATTACTACTGTTACTCCGTCTGGCATTGATCTTATGTCGAGAGCGATCGAATGATTCGATTGCAATCGAAACTGTGCGATGGAAAAAAGACGAAATGCTAGAAATAAGATTTGCAGCCCAATGGCTAGAAGATAGACCATTGACGCAACTGGATATAGAACAGGAAAAACAGTATTTACAGGCTGCTGGGCTAGATTTGGTGCTTCAATAGTAAGGAACGGAAAATCAATAACATTGCGTTCTGCCGATTTTTCTAGGTTGAAGATTGGAACACTTGTAAATGGAGCTTTAGCTGGATAACTGTTGTTACAGGCAGATGCTGAAGCTCTCTCTATAGAGATATTTAGCCTTTCAAACAGTTCCGTTACGATGCACGAATAGATAGAGGTTGTATCAACGGATTGAATGTTGTATATACCCCTGACGAATTTTTAACCTGATAGACAAGAGTATCCGAAGGTGCGGGTCATGGAAAACCCCGGCCCATCCGTGGCTGACCATGTGCAA
>CAZUAW010000388.1:0-2102 GCA_964618535.1 uncultured Thiotrichales bacterium | reverse complement strand
CCTTCGACAGGCTCAGGACTAACGCTGAGATGTTCGTTCATCCTGAGCTTGTCGAAGGGTGTCTTAGTATTGACTCAAAATACCCCGCTTTTAAGCAACGAAAAAGTCGAGCATTTAGCGAGAGGATTGCCCCGGGGAGTTTATTTTACCGAGTAATGTAGGAGTCCAGCTTGCTGGGCGAACCATCACTGTGGACTGTTCGCCCAGCAAGCTGGACTCCTACAATTTTACCTTTGTCTGAAAGCTTGGGTGGCTCGACTCCCAGTGGCATTGATCGCGATAGGAATGAAAAAATGACCAATGATAGAGTCTCTAATTCTCCAGACTGAATGTTATTCAAACTCCATCGCCCTAAAAACAATCCCAGCATTTAATCGAGCTAATTCATCAAACGTATCCAGATGAGAATACGCCGACTGATCAATACCATAAGCCTGATTTAAGTCACCACCATCATCAATTATTTTGTGTATTTGGCCGCGAATATCTTTTAAATAATCCACTGTCCATTTCGTCACCGTCGCCATATCGGTAGGGCTACCGTGACCAGGGATAACGGTTTTAGCTTCGAGCGCAGCAAATTTATCCCAGGTTTCAATCCATGCAGCGGTATCCGTATATTCAAACACTGGCAATAACCGTTCATTAAATGCCATATCACCCGTAATAATCAATTCCTTCTCCGGCAGCCATAACATAATATCGCCAGGACTATGCGCCGGGCCGAGATAAAGAATTTCAAATTTCCACGCCCCCATTTGCAACGGCATACTTTTGCTGATGATTTTGTTGGGCTTGGGTAATTGTGTTTTATAGGCTTTGTCTCTCAAGCGGGTTTGCATGATGTCGAGAATCTCTTCACCATGTTCGTCAATAACTTTTTGTGCATCTGTATGTGCGATGACTGTTGCGCCTTGTCCGAGCCAATAACTGGTGCCATGCGCGGCATGCCCCTGAGCATTTTCCAGAACAACATATTTTACCGGTTGCTTGGTCAGCAGCTTAATTTCATCGTGCAGGGCTTGCGCCAATAAATAACTGTCACCAGCGTTCATCACAATAACGCCATCATCGGTAATCACAAAAGAGAGATTATTATTGTGTCCTGAATTAGCGTAACTCCCTGGTGCGGTTGCGCCAATTGCTGACCAGACGCCAGGAATCACTTCTATTGGGCGGCTATAGAGAAAACTGCTGGTGTCTTTATCAATTTCTTCTACAGGCAAACCAGCTTTTTTCCAGGCAAAAAAGCCCTCTTTATAATTACTGACATTGGTATAGCCGAGTTTCATTAATGTATCCGCAGCGAGCGGACTGCGTTGATTAATACCGCAGTAGGTGACGATTGGTGTGTCTTTGTTGGACACGTAAGACCCAATCTGAAATTCCAGCCAGCCACGAATGATATTGTGATGGCGTGGCGAATCAATATGACCACCGCGAATGGCAAGCTCTTGTGGTGTGCGTACATCAATTAAAACGGTTTCGGGATGTTCTTGCAGGGTTTTTTTCAGTGTTTTAGTGTCAATATTGGTAATGCGCGCATTGACCTCATCGAGTATTTTTTTCGCCTGATGGGTTAAGCCAGCAACAGTCGCTGAGAATGCCTCTTCCTCTTCAGCCGCCGCATTTTCTTTCGCGACATTATCACCTGCTACATTATCACCTACTACATTATCACCTACTAAAGATGGAGGCTCACTATCAGGTTGCTCATTTTCAGGTTGAGCTTCATCTTCGAGACTTTCTGCTTCCATGGATAAATAGACTTGGTATGCGTTAACTCGGTTGGCTTCTGCAAATGCTGGATATTTTTCAAATTCAGACCAGTCGGATGCGGCATACGCTTCATCAAATGGCTCAAATTCTTCAACCGCAGCGCCCATATCTTTACGCAAATGCGCGAGATATTTTCTTGTCAATGAAATGGTATTGGCGGGATCAGTCGATGCTGGCCCATGTCCGGGAACCAGTGCAAAAAGGCCATTGGTTTCCAGCTTGGTTAATGTTTGCAGCCATTTTTTGGAATCAGCGCTGCCAACAAACGGAATGCGGCCACGGAAAATAATATCGCCTGAAAATAAAACCTTGTCAGGCTCTAC
>CAZUAW010000387.1:0-2105 GCA_964618535.1 uncultured Thiotrichales bacterium | reverse complement strand
CGTACGGTACAATTATGGAAAATAGCTTGGTACCACTGAACACAATCGCTGCAAACAAAAAAGGCCAGTTCACCTCAACAGTGAACTGGCCTTTGTGACGATCTATTTAAGCTGTGGCTTAGCGTGCGCCAAAGACCACAATCGTCTTGCCATGCGCAGTGATCAAACCCTGCTCTGATAGATCCTTGAGTACCCGGCCTGCCATTTCGCGAGAACAACCTACGATTTTAGCGATTTCCTGACGGGTGATACGAATCTGCATACCCTCAGGGTGAGTCATCGCGTCAGGCTGATTGCATAACTCCATTAATGTGTGAGCAATACGCCCCGTCACATCAAGGAAAGCCAGATCAATGACTTTGCGGCTGGTGTCTCTGAGGCGGGTCGCCATTTGAGTCGCCAATGAAAATAGAATGTCTGAATCATCACCAGTGAGCTTCTTAAACTGGTTGTAATGGATCTCAGCGACTTCGCACTCGGCTTTAGCAACCACCCAAGCACTACGAGCCTTGTCGTCGAATAAGCCCATCTCACCGAAGAATTCACCTTTATTGAGGTATGCCAGAACCATTTCATGGCCGTCTTTGTCTTCAATCATGACCGAGACAGAGCCACGGGTGATAAAGTACAACGTCTCTGGTGGATCACCCGCATGAATAATGACAGAGCGAGGTGGATAGTGCTTGATGTGACAGTGCTGTAAAAATCGATCAATAACCGGGCTAAATTCCGGTACTGTTCTAGTAAGTGCTACCATGTTTTGGGTTCCTTGGGATTTATTTGGCTGAACATCGATCAGGATGCCTTAATTGTGCTTCTAATCGAAATCCTAGTAATTACTTACAAACTAAAGATAACCTTGTATCAGCTATGTTTATTTGATGCAAGTTTACACGACTGACATCTCGATGGAGTGTATGGAAATGAAGGCACGCGTACGATGGTTACCACCAATGGGTTTTGTCGGTGAATCCGGCAGTGGTCACTCTGTAGTGATGGACGGCCCACCTGAAAGCGGTGGCTCAGACCTTGGCGTCAGGCCTATGGAGATGCTATTGCTCGGCATGGGCGGCTGCGCCAGTTTTGATGTTGTGCATATTTTGAAAAAATCCCGTCAACAGATCACTCACTGTGAGGCATTACTCGAAGCGGAGCGTGCGGACGAAGAACCTAAAGTTTTCACGAAGATACATTTGCACTTCATCGTCACCGGAACTCAGCTGGATGAAAAAAAGGTGGCGAAAGCCATCGATCTGTCCGCTGATAAATACTGCTCTGCATCCATAATGCTCGGCAAAACGGCAAAGATCAGTCACGATTTTGAGATATTAGAGGCTAGTTAAATTCGATAACTAATGGTGGTCATTACCTTTGAAGTCGCGGTCATCAAACCCTTTACCGCTCCAGGTAAGGGCTGTCCACCCAGACTCATTGCAATATCCCCATGATGCTGCTCATCAATGATCATCTGCTGAAGGGTCGCGCGACTACAATCATCATTTTCAGGCAGGCTCTTAAGATGTGCCTTTAAATGCGCGCCAACCTGGTCTTCCGTCTCTTTAATGAATCCCAGACTCCATTTATCGCCTGCAAGCCCTGCCAGTACGCCAATCGAAAATGACCCCCAGTACCAAACCGGCCCAAGTAGGCTGGTTGACCCACCCAATTGCTCGACGCGCTGCTTGCACCAGGCTAAATGATCTGTCTCTTCCAGCGCCGATTGCTTCAGTCTCGACTTAACCTGAGGGTTCTTAGCGCCAATGGCTTGCCCGTTATACAACGCCTGGGCTGCGATCTCGCCTGTGTGATTGACACGCATTAAACCAGCGGAATGCTTTTTTTCCTGCGCAGATAGTTCTATGTGGTTGCAATCTTTAGCTGGATCGGGACGCCCAGTACCTTGAGCTGAGGCATGTACTGCCTTCAAGCTACAGTCTATATGATGAATAACCTGATCAATCAAAGTGAGTTGTCGCATTGTCATTAAATTCTGTTTAATAAAGAAATGACTATTCTAATTGAAATTGTAGGAACTTTTAATGACAACGATAGTCGGAATGATCACCTTTGCTCAGAAAGGATACCTAGCCCGGATATTGCATGAA
>CAZUAW010000386.1:0-2110 GCA_964618535.1 uncultured Thiotrichales bacterium | reverse complement strand
GAATGTTTTGATCAGCTATTCACTCACTCCCGCAGGTATTGCCGGACAGGTCTCAGAGTATTTCATTGAGCAAGGAGAGCTTGTGTTTTCCGGTGAAACGATTGCTGAACTTGAGACACGACTCTGGCGTCCAAAATTCGACAGGTACGTTACTTTAGAACAGCGCAAAAGCATTTTGCATGACCTGGATACGATCGCTCATTGGGTAGAAATCACTGGTAAGCCACGTTACTCGCGTGATCGTGATGATGATAAATTCATTGGAACCGCTATCGCAGGGCAAGCAGAGGTTCTCATTAGCGGTGATAGTCCAAATAGTCTACTGTTCCTGAATGCTGCTTAGATCTAGCCCGAGCCTGACTGGTATATCCATGCTTTTGTGTATCGATAAAATCAACTACTTATTAATCATTCGGTAAGTTTCTTCATAGATTATTTTTCTTGGGCCGATGGCGATAATATCGATCTCTTTTTTCTCAATGACGGGACGGTAAATAATTCTGTAGCGCTTCACTCGCAAGCTGCGAAGTCCTTCCAGTTCACCTTTAAGTGGTTTCCCACAATAGAGATCATCCAGTGTCAATTTAAGGCCTGCTTTTATTTGCGCTTTAATTTGTGGATGCAATCCGCGAAGCAGGTTCAAAATACTATCGGATATTCTTAGCCGGTAGCCATTGTTGACAATCACAGAGCTAGGCTTCAAAAAGCTCTTCGAGCGTGTAGAGATTGGTTTGTTTTGTTTTTAGCTCTGCTAAGCCCTGTTTTATTTCGGCTAACAATTGTGCGTCATTTTGAATAGCGATTGTTTCTCGCCAGCCGTCGAATTCTTCCGGGCTAATCAGAACTGCTGCTGGATAACCATTTTTAGTAATTATGATTTCTTCATCTGTCGCTCTAATATTTTCGATCAGAGCACTAAGCTTCATTTTTACTTCAGAAAGAGGCAAGGTTTTCATCGTTAGGCCAAATTATGATTGACTAGTATTCAGCCTAACTTAGCAGTAAGGAGTTAAAACCTCAACAAAATATCAGCTCTTTCCTTATCGTAGCCCGTCTTTAACCTCTCATAGCACTTGTAAAAAAATAGGGACAGACCACAGTTTATTCCATTTCCCAGATTCAATACCCGCTTCCCTCGGCCGTCCAGATTGACCGGGGGAAACTCTGCGACCAAGTGTGGCCCCAATCTGTGCTTTGCAAAACCGTGGTCTGTCCCCTATTTCCCCGTTAACGACTAAAAAATCAGCTCAGTAGTGAAACCTGCACTGTGCAATCATCACTTGTTTAGACTCAATCTTATAAACCAGACGATGCTCGCCATTTATTCGCCTTGACCAATAGCCAGACCAGTTGTGTTTTAGCGGTTCGGGCTTGCCGATTCCTTCGAACGGCTGGCGCTTGATATCTTTAATCAGTAAGTTGATTCGTTTGACTGTTTTTTTGTCATTTTGCTGCCAGTAGAGATAATCATCCCAGGCATCACTGGCCCAACAAAGAATCACTAATCAGCCTCGATCAGGTTATGTTTGATCCCTTTGCCTGCTTCCAGCTCATTGATTGCGCGATTTAGTCGCTCTGCATTTTTAGCGCTACTAGCTAAATGTGTTGTTTCCATGAAGGCATTATATTCATCTAGCGATATCAGCACTGCGGGAGTGCCATTCTGGCGGGTAATCAATAATGGCACATGATCTTGCTCTACCCTGTCCATTGACTCTGAGAGCTGTTTACGAAAAGTAGAGTAGTTAACTGCTTGCATGAATATCGCCCCGCAAAATAAGTACGTATATTTGTACTCGCGCTTGACCTAAATTGCAAGCAACCGATACCAACAATACCTGTCTAGCACATTGTGGAGTTCTGGGACACGATACTTAATTCATGTTTTTCGGCTTTGGACTAGGCTTATTTCTTTTCAACTCTCGTTTCTGTAATTTCTCTGCCATTTCCAAAACACTTTCATCTCCCAGCGGGCGGCCTGTGCGGCATGCTTTTGAAAATCCTCAACCTCATCACTTTGCGCATTCAATAGGTAGCTTTTCCAATCCCCGATTAACTCGGAAAGCTGACCCGTTGTCACAATTCCATCCTGATCCTTGCCAGATAAATG
>CAZUAW010000385.1:0-2133 GCA_964618535.1 uncultured Thiotrichales bacterium | reverse complement strand
TGAGGTTCGCTATTCAGAACAGCGCCAAACTATTATAATGGATGTCTAAATTTAGAACCCAATTATAGATCCATCTTAAAACCACAGGCTCACCGCATGACAGTTACACCGGATAACGGCATCCTCATAGGCAAAGGTGAAGACAAAGTCTTCCTCAATCCCCGCTACGCGAACCGACATGGTTTGATTGCTGGTGCCACCGGCACAGGTAAAACGGTTTCGCTACAAGTGCTGGCAGAGGGGTTTTCTAAGCTCGGTGTGCCGGTTTTTATGGCCGACGTGAAAGGTGATCTTGCGGGTATTAGCCAACCGGGATCAGCGCATAAAAAAATCGATGAGCGCATCGAGAAAATCGGCATTGATGACTATGCGTTTGAAGGGTTTCCTACCGTACTGTGGGATTTGCTTGGCGATCAGGGGCACCCGATCCGCGCCACCATTGCAGATATGGGGCCGTTGCTGCTAGCGCGGCTACTCGACTTAAACGAAACTCAGGAAGGCGTCCTGAATATTGCATTTCGCTTTGCAGATGATGAAGGCTTGCTCATGCTGGATCTGGATGATCTACGCACCACGCTGAAACATATCGGCAAACATCGTAAAGAATTTCAAAACGAATACGGCAACGTCAGCTCAGCTTCTGTTGGCGCAATTCAACGCCGCTTGCTGGTGCTTGAAGAACAAGGTGCCGACAAGTTTTTTGGCGAACCAGCGCTGGATCTTTGGGATTTTATGCGTAGCGGCAATAAAGGTTATGGGCAAATTAATGTACTCGCCGCCGATCAACTCATGCTCTCACCACGGCTCTATGCAACCTTTCTGCTTTGGTTAATGTCTGAATTGTTTGAGAACCTGCCAGAAGTGGGTGATCTCGATAAACCTCGGCTGGTGTTCTTTTTTGATGAAGCGCATTTATTATTTGAAGATGCGCCCAAAGCGCTCATCACTAAAGTGGAACAAGTCGTAAAATTAATTCGCTCAAAAGGTGTTGGTATTTATTTTGTCACGCAAAATCCGCTAGATATCCCCGATGATGTGCTCGGACAATTGGGTAATCGCATTCAACACGCGTTGCGCGCATTCACGCCTCGCGATCAACGTGCGGTAAAAGCGGCAGCAGATACTTTTCGCACCAATCCAAAACTCGACACCAAAGAAACCATCACGAATCTTGGCGTAGGTGAAGCACTGGTTTCGGTACTCGAAGAAGGTGGCGCACCGAGTATTGTGCAGCGTACGCTCGTTTGCCCCCCCGCTTCACGCATTGGCCCCGCCAGTGATGCAGAACGCAGTGAATTATTAAGAAAAAGCCCACTCGCTGGACGCTATGATAATCTGGTAGACAGAGAATCTGCACACGAAATTCTAAAAAAACGCGCAGACGAAGCCGCCGAGGAAGCGGAAGAAGCCGAGAAAGAAATGGCGGAAGAGAAAAAACACCAGCGCAGCTCACGCGGCAAAGGCAGACGCCGCCAAAGCGTCGGCGAGGCGATGGCAAAAAGTGTCGCCAGAGCGATCGGCAGTCAAATTGGACGGAAAGTTGTCAGAGGAATTTTAGGCTCAATCTTTAGGGGTCGATAATTTAGGGGTCGATAACCTAGAGGTCGTTATTTCGATGTTGTTAATATGCGTTTAGAGCAGAAACAAAGGCTTTGGAAATTTCTAACTGCACTTGCAGTTCTGCTGATTATTTTTAATCCGGAACTGGTAGAGCTGGCAGTTTTTATTGATATCATCGGACTCGATGTATTCTTTATGCTGATTGAAATTCAACTGCTCGCCATTGTTGGCGCTGCGATGAACCAATATATAAAACCAGCTTTTATTAAAACTCGAAATTTGCTGTCACAGCAAAAACTAAAATTTGCACCGCAAGCACCAGCAATCCTGATGAACGCGCTGGTTTTTTCATCGACTATCGGATTTTGTCATGCCTTTTAAAGTACAGATGCAAAATGCTTGACCCACGCATTGGCACACTGCTCGACCGACTCGAATCTCTTCTGGATCGCGGCGAACGCCTGCTGCCAAAGCACCATGAAACAAACTGGAAAGCCCTCGCCTATCGCTGGCGCGCCGAAGGCTATCTGCAATCTATCGAACATGTCGATGGCATACATCCCAAAGACCTGC
>CAZUAW010000384.1:0-2165 GCA_964618535.1 uncultured Thiotrichales bacterium | reverse complement strand
AGAAAACAAGCAGAAAAGTTAAATCAAAATCGGACAAGTTAGTTGACGTTTGATACTATGAGTTTGGCTTATTGACCATTAAGGCCGCATTACCCACAAGAGACAGAAAATATTCCGTATATAAATCATCTGTCAAAACTCATCAACACGATGGGATGCCTGGAAAATAGAACACCAGTTTTATCTGTATCTATCTGTTAAATATAGATATTTCACTTTTTATCCATGCGTCAAAATGTGATGTTTTGTGTTGTTTTGTGACAAAATGCATCAAAACGAAACACAGCTACTTCACAACATCGCTCTTGCCATTAAGTAAGCAATGATCACCAAATTCACCAATTGGTGATATAATCAATATTCCAGTCACTATCTTAGTATCAACATGCGCAGAGCGACCATTACTATTCCTGATGATTTAGACCATGAATTGGAAGATTTTCTTGCCTCTCAGGACGCCCCGCCATCACTCACCAATGTGATGCAAACGGCGCTCCGTAATTATCTGGAGCAAAGAAAATGGTCTGAACGAGGTTTTCGATCTGCAGAAAGTCCATTCGCTATCCCTACAGCGAGTCAAGGTAGTGGAAAAACAGATATTTCGACTAACCACGATCAATATCTTCAGGATAAATGATCCCTTCAATTTTAGTGGATACCGGACCACTCTATGCTCTCGCTGACCCGGATGATCAATATTATATTCGTGCGAACGAAGAATTAATCAAGATTCAAACTCAGAGTAAACAGATTCTTGTTCTCTACCCCATATTAATGGAAGCCTATACCCTGATCAGTCGGTATCTTAATATTGACTATGCGCATAGTTGGTTGGACTCAATGATTTCAGGCACTGGATTGATAAATCCAACGGGCGACGATTATTTAGATTCAGTCAAAAAAGTGAATGCCTACCAAGATCAGCAGATCACTCTTTTCGATGCCGTAGTCGCTGTGGTTTCAAACAATCTCAATATGCCTGTTTGGACTTTTGATTCAGATTTCGACGTGATGCGGGCGAATGTGTGGAGATCGTAAGGAACGTGCATGGAATAAGTTGACCATTCTAACTTGTCTTTTTGCTCCAGGTTCAATGATCACAAATCGTTGCGTAGAATAACTATGCGCCTATTGCGATCATTGAACCTGAAACAAAAATCCTACGTTATAACTTAGTAACCGTCAAATAAACCCACCTTACAAAGCCTGATTTTATCTGGCAGAGTTTTGTCTCCTTAAATCCGTACAAGAGACAAATCAAGCTAACACATTGCAGCTATTCTAATGCGGATAGAACCATCATCCTCACGGCCTGCATCAGATGCAATCGTTAGGCTTTATCACAGTCTTGACGAACCTAGTCATGTGGAACCATAATGATACCATAACGGTATATCAATTGGAGAGCCACTATGCCCGCAATTACCCTCAAGAACATACCTGACGACCTTTATTTGCAACTGAAGGAAGCGGCCCAATCTCATCGCCGAAGTTTGAATAGTGAGATACTTTACTGCGTCGAACGAACGCTTGGCACTCACAAAATAGATGTTTCTGAACATCTTGCAATGGCTGGAACATTAAGAGCAAAAACTGTCGCTAACCCTATAACTAATGATGAGTTAATAGCAGCAAAGAATGATGGCAGACCATGATTGTTGTCGATACTAATATCATCGCTTACCTCTATATCTCAGGCGAAAAATCCCTGCAAGCAGAACAACTATTGTCTGTAGATTCATTTTGGAACGCTCCTATTTTATGGCGTAGTGAATTCAGGAGCGTTCTGAGCCAGTATCTACGTAAAAATATTTTATATTTAAATGATATTTTGATGATAATACAGCAAGCAGAGAAATTGCTGAATGATAATGAATATAAGATTTCTTCTGCCCATATTCTGCAACTCGTTAATTCGAGCAGTTGTTCTGCTTACGATTGTGAATTTGTTGCACTGGCTCAATATTTAGATATTCCACTCATTACAGCGGATAAAAAAATACTGAGAGAATTTCCAAAAGTTGCGAAATCACTAGATTTATATCTGATCTAACCAATTGCATCGCAAATTACCTGATTTTTCTTTACCCCTGCAATATTCGGGCTAGAACCTTCATCACATTTTTTGGTCTTTACATCTCTGAAGTATTTACTGGAATTGGTTG
>CAZUAW010000383.1:0-2168 GCA_964618535.1 uncultured Thiotrichales bacterium | reverse complement strand
AGTCATATAGGTATTTAGGGTATTAGTATATATATTTAACCCATTGGCGTCACCAATATTTCAGGAAACGCAGAGCTAGTCTTAATTTATAAAAATCCTTCAACCCAGGCAACCAGGTCATTCAGCACATGTTGTTCTTGCTCGGTTAACGCTTCTTGCGCGAGTTGTTCCAGCCGTTGTTGAAACTGAGCGACAGTTAGCGGGCAATCATATTCACCATCGTGCAAGCGCGCCTGACAGAAGGCTTGCCATTTTTCCTGCTCGGCTTGATTGAGTAGCTCTGGCCAGTTTCTGGCACGGTAGCGCGGGTAAAGCGTTTGCAGACGGGTGGATTTAAAAGCGGGCGTCCATTCGGCGAGTTGCTCGGGGGTGCTGCTGATCACTTGATTGCAAAGCTGCCGATCGGCATTGCTGATAAAGCCGCCATACAGAGCGGAATCGGGATCGCATTCTCCAGCTTCGCGTTTGCGGTGATACATTTCTTCAAGCCGCCGAATCAGGGTGGTGTCAGCAAGCAATTTTTGTTTATTGGTCGTAATTACATTCCAGTTTATACCCCAGCGTTCGGCGAGTTCGACTGTCAATGTGTTCACGGGTGAAAGCGCAGGGGACTTATTAATGTGAATACCCTTGAGACCAATAAATTGATGGTTTTCATCTCGCTCGGCGCGAGGTTTATACAGGTTCTCTGAGATCTCATCGACGTTCATTTGCAGCATCGCGGTGGGATCTTCGCGCAGGTCGTAACAGATGATTTCGTTTTTATTTGCCGGGTGAACCATCAACGGCACGATGGGAGAAATACAGCCTTGTGTCGCCGGAAACATACCTGAAACGTGCAGCATGGTTTTGCGTTCTGATAGCTCGATATTGGTATTGAGTAGTGGTGCTACGTTGCTTTTAATTCGTAATTTAAAAAAGTAGTCATAGAGGCGTGGCTGTTTGTTTTTAATCAACCGGGCAATCTCAATAGTGGCTTTAACGTCCACCAGCGCATCGTGCGCACCGATTTGTTCAATATGGTTGGCTGCGGTCAAATGTTCGAGCCGAAAGCTGGGAACGCCGGGTTCATCTGCTCGATCAGGCCAGTTGATGCCTTCGGGGCGCAGCGCATAGGTCATCCGAACTAAATCAAGAATATCCCAGCGATTATTGCCGTTTTGCCATTCGCGCGCATAGGGGTCGATAAAGTTTCGATAAAAGCCAAAACGGGTAACTTCATCATCAAAGCGAATACTGTTGTAGCCTGCGCCACAGGTTGCAGGTATGGAAAATATCGCGTTAATGCGACCAAAAAATTCAGCTTCATTAACGCCTTTTTTCCAAGCTAGCTGCGGCGCGATTTTCGTCACCCGTACCGCATCTGGGTGCGGCAAAAAATCGGTGGTCGGTTTGCAATAAAACATCACCGGATCATCAATAACTTCTAAATCGAGATTGGTACGAATACCAGCAAATTGCGCGGCGCGATCCCGGCGCGGATCAACTCCCCAGGTTTCATAGTCATGCCAAAAAATGCTGGCTTGCGATGCGGACAAGGGTGGCTCCTGTGGAGTGATTAATGAGGAATCTATTTTACAAGTCTTCTGTGCTGATTGCTTAACCCTAGAAAATTCCGTTGAATTACTCAGGATACACAGATGAGGATTCACGGGAATTTGCAGCGATAACAAATAACTTCCACATTAGCGAGACGTGTTGATGATACGCTCTGCGGGAAAGATGACCTCAAACTTTGAGCCTTTACCGACCTCGCTGTCGATAGATAAGCTGGCATTATGGCGCTGTGCGATGTGTTGCACGATGGCGAGTCCCAGCCCAGTACCACCACTGTCCTGAGAGCGGCCTTTGTCGACTCGGTAAAATCGCTCGGTCAGATGGGACAGGTGTTCGAGGGGAATGCCTTCGCCTCGATCTATGACGCTAAAACGCGCTGAACCGTTGTGTGATTTCTCCCAGATCACATTGATTTCCGTGCCATCGGGCGTGTATCTGACGGCATTGTGGATGAGGTTTTGACACAGGCTGATAATTTCAGCTTCTTCACCGTTGAGCTGAATCGACGCATCGAGCTGATCGAGATTAATAGGGTGACTATTATCAGTTATCGTTTTTTCATCGTGACAGAGGTTTGTCACGATATTAGTGATGTCCAAGGGTTGAGTTTG
>CAZUAW010000382.1:0-2169 GCA_964618535.1 uncultured Thiotrichales bacterium | reverse complement strand
TATCCTGCCAGATTTCATTCGACATGATCGCTTCCAGCGGCGAACCAGGTAGCGCCAATGCCAAATCACGCACGCGTACATGACCCGTATCTATAATGTTGCACGGCTGCTTGCGGTTACCGACCAGAAAGTGCGCCATGTCTTCAATGGGCTTTTGCGTTGCTGAAATGCCCACCCTTTTTAAAGGTGTGGGTGTTAGCGCTTCAAGTCGTTCCAGTGACAAGGCCAGATGCGAGCCGCGTTTATTCCCCGCCAGCGCGTGGATCTCATCGACAATCACCGTCTCCACCGTACTGAGCATATTACGACCTGATTTTGAGGTCATTAATAGGTATACCGACTCGGGTGTCGTAACGAGTATATGAGGCGGGTTGCGCACAGCTCTGGCACGTTCGGCCTGCGGGGTATCGCCAGTGCGTACCCAGGCATTGATTTCCACATCCGGCAAACCGAGCATCAACAGCTCATCGCGAATGCCCTGAATCGGTTCCTGAAGGTTGCGCTGGATATCATTCGAAAGTGCTTTGAGCGGCGAAATATAAAGCACACGGGTTTTGTTTTCCAGGCCGCGTTCGAGCCCTTCAATGATCAGCCCATCAATCGCTGCCAGAAAAGCCGCCAGCGTTTTACCAGAGCCTGTCGGCGCAGCCAACAACGTATGCGTACCAGATTGAATGGATGGCCAGGCCTGCTCCTGAACTTTGGTGCCATTACCAAACTTTTGCAAAAACCAGGCGTTTACCGCTGGGTGGAAGTGAGTCGCTAACATCAGACAAGTTTAGTCTGAATCACTAATTTGGGGAATAACCGCTTTAGCCCGAATATTGCATGAATTACACGAGCTCTCACTTATCTATTGATTCCACGGGAAATTCTTTTAACGTGCAAGGATACAAAGGAACTGCCCGTCATCACCGATACCAGAGCAGCTCTGAGTAAAACCCACCTGTTTACACGTAGATCATCAGTCTTGGCATTTGCCCGTTCAAGTCTCCAATAGCACCAATTATCGGCGATACTTTAACGAAGGAGAGTCTCCTCTGTCAGCACAACTTCTGAGCAGTCACAGTTTTTCATCAATCATATGCATAGTCGCTAAGTCCTTAAAAAACTGTGCTTTAATATATTTTGATTTGTGTAAAGAATAGCTAACACTCAGCAGATAAATTTGCTTGGCTAGTGAATTCAGGCATCCACTTCAATTAATGACAAAGTAGTAAACCAATGTTTACACCTGCACTCGCACTCTACCCCCCAAAACACACCGCTCACTCTGTGATGATGATTTTTTCTAATAATTATCAGCAGCTTAACATCAGTGGCACAGCGAATGCATTAGTACTGGCGTTCGGAAGTGATCCGTAACAGTTGAACTACCCAATAAATTAGAAAAATAAGTAGCTCAATTACACTCAGCATTGGTCAAGAATAATTCTAATCAACCAGTGCTTTAACAATAATAAAAATTGGAGAAACAATATGAAAAAAACTCTACTCTCTACAACTGTTGCGTTAGCATTGGCTGCGTCTTTTAGTGCATCTGCCGCACCTGATGATAAATTCATCGCTAATGTAGGTTCTATTGATGGTGTCGGCGCATATTCTCTGGGCGCACAATCCCCTACCACAAACGCACCTGTTAACTCTTACTCACCAGAATTGACTGAAGCGCAAAACGTTAGCCTCACCAATGCTTACAATGATGTGAACTCAGATAACACAGTCACTATTGGCGAAGATGGCAATGTTGCCTTTGCACAAGATCTCGATCAAGCGATTGCGAGCAGCGATTTAAGCCATCTTGTTGGTTCTCCAGCGAGCGTACTTGGCGAAGGCGTAGTCCCTGGCGGCAACAATGTCACCGAGAACGGTGTTGTAAATGTTGGCGCTCAAAATCCTGCGCCCAACACCGGTACCCTAAACAATTGGGCTAAAACCAATACGATTGGGGGCACATTCAACAACTACGGCGGTCTCGCCAGTGCCAGTCAAAATGCAGGTTCTACCAATGCAATCGGGCAATCTATCGTTGTTCAGTCTAACGGCGGCATCTAATTTAAAGCCCCTGCGTTTTACACATAATAATAAAAATATTTAAGAGGAATTTAAAATGAAAAGAACTTTAATCTCTACAGCCGTTGTTGTTGCTTTGGGCGTACCTTTCGCTGC
>CAZUAW010000381.1:0-2181 GCA_964618535.1 uncultured Thiotrichales bacterium | reverse complement strand
GATTGGTGGCAACCAGATGATTTTTAGCGGTATTGATTGCGATTCGGTACATCCAAGTGTAAAACGCACTGTCGCCGCGAAAACTTGCCAGCCCCCGATAGGCTTTAACAAATGCTTCCTGAGTGACATCGCGAGCGATATTAGGATCTTTTACATAGCGGCTCACAAGATTGATAATCTTGTTTTGATATTTTTTAACCAGTAAGTCGAAGGCTGATTTATCACCGGCCTGTACGAGTTTCACTAGTTCCTGGTCTGTCTTGTCTACGCCTGAGTCATTTTTCACTGGATTATCCGGATAATTTTATGGTTTTAATTCCGTATTTGTTTTTCTCTGCATCATCTCATCTCCATCTGGCAATCGTCGTTAGCTGCCGAATGTCGATCAAGTTGAGGCACAGATTCCATGGGTTATTTACCGCTCGTGGAATGAATGTTACCGTTAAGTAAGAAACCTTCCTCGATGTGCTTGACACGATTATGACAAAATACCCGATGAAATGACTAGTCCGCGACAAATCAAACATGAAATCGATCACGATGTTTTAATCATCGGTAGCGGCGCTGCTGGGTTGACGCTGGCGCTCAAGCTGGCAAGTTATTGCCGGGTTGCCGTACTTAGCAAGGTCGAAATAGAACAGGGTAGCACCTACTACGCACAAGGTGGCATCTCTGCGGTGCTAGCAGAATGTGACAGTGTCGAATCCCATATTGAAGATACGCTGGATGCCGGTGCAGGGCTTTGCGATCCTGAGGCGGTGCGTTTTACGGTTGAAAATGGCCGTAGCGCTGTTGAATGGCTTCTGGATATTGGCGTTGAATTTAGCCAGCAAACTGAAGCGCAGGGTGTTGAGGAAGACTCCACCAATGATCTGGGATTGCATTTGACCAGAGAAGGTGGACATAGCCATCGACGGGTTGCCCATGCGCATGATTCAACCGGCAAAGCCATCGAAACAACGCTCATTGATCAGGCGCGCGCAAATACTCAAATCTCCCTATATGAAGGTCATGTTGCTATTGATCTTATTACTGCCAGTAAGAACGATGCTAACGGAGAGGTAACGAAACAATGTATTGGTGCATACGTGCTGGATCGTGAGACTCGTCAGGTTGAGGTCTTTCGTGCGCGTTTTGTCATTTTGGCAAGTGGCGGTGCCAGCAAGGTCTATCTCTACACATCCAATCCAGATATCTCCACAGGTGATGGTATTGCGATGGCCTGGCGTGCTGGTTGCCGTATTTCAAACATGGAATTCATGCAATTTCATCCCACCTGTTTGTATCACCCACAGGCGAAGTCTTTTCTTGTCACCGAAGCGGTGCGAGGCGAGGGCGGCAAGCTATTATTGCCCGATGGCGAGCAATTTATGCCGCGTTTTGACGAAAGAGCCGAGTTAGCGCCGAGAGATATCGTTGCCAGAGCGATTGACCATGAAATGAAGCGTCTCGGTATTGATAATATTTACCTCGATATCAGTGACAAATCTGCAGAGTTTATTCAACAGCATTTCCCCACGGTGCATGCTCGCTGTCTGGAGTTTGGGTTTGACATGACCAAAGAACCGTTGCCGGTGGTGCCGGCAGCTCACTATACCAGTGGCGGAGTCGTAACCGATTTGCGCGCAAGAACGGATCTTGATGGCTTGTATGCAGTAGGTGAGGTTGCCTGTACGGGGTTACACGGTGCAAATCGAATGGCGAGTAACTCTCTGCTGGAGTGCATTGTTTTTGCCAAAGCGGCTGCGGAAGATATTATCCCCAGACTCAAAGGCAAAACAGAAGTAACGCCTATCGATCCCTGGGATGCCAGCCAGGTGACAGACTCCGATGAACAAGTTGTCGTCAATCACAACTGGGATGAATTAAGACGTTTCATGTGGGATTACGTTGGGATCGTGAGAACCACCAAACGTCTTCAACGTGCCAAGCACCGAGTCGAACTGCTAAAAAAAGAAATTCACGAATATTATGCCAATTTTACGGTGACCTCTGATCTGGTCGAACTTCGTAATCTGGTGCTAGTAGCGGAACTCATCATCCAGTCCGCCATCAGCCGTAAAGAAAGCCGGGGACTTCATTTTACCCGAGATTTTCCGCAGCCAAACCCCAGTCTCGAAGGAAAAAGTACAGTACTAAAAGTGGATTGAATTCTGCATCAATTCTTTTGTGTTTTTTTCA
>CAZUAW010000380.1:0-2202 GCA_964618535.1 uncultured Thiotrichales bacterium | reverse complement strand
TTACAAATCGCCAGTCGCGCCAGCTTCCATAATATTATAGATATTATTGCGCGCTTGCAGACCCATCATTTTCAGATCATCAGCCAGTTCCGCTTGTCCCAAGACTTTATCCATATTCAAAGTGATTAGACTCGCTTTGCCATCCTGACCTTCTACCATTGCAATTCGGCAAGGTAAAAAACCGGCAAATGCCAGATTGGATTCAACCATTTTAACTGCGATTGACGCATCGCAAAACTGGAAAATCTCCATTCGTTTGGACTCGCCGCCCATAGACTTTACCTGCTCGGATAAGGGCATGTGTGCAACCAGTTTAAAGTTTAGAATATTGGCGCGAAGCTTCATGGATTCTGCCGCATCATCCATTTCGACATCATCAGCCAGCGGGCATTTGAGCATATCGAGTGCAATTTCTTCACAGCTTTCAGGCAGCTTGATCATTTCAACTGCGGGGGCATCAGCGGCGGCAGGTGCAGCAGCTTTAGCGGTTGCAACAACTTTTTCTGCTCCGGCTTTGACGGCAGAAGCGGCTTCAGCTGCAGCGGTGGATTCTGCATTGGCAGATTCGGGGCTGCCGCACCCAGCCAATAAAAGCGTCGCTGTGAATAATGTAATTAAAGGTAGTTTAAACATAGTTATCTCTCCAATGATGTAGTGGTTTTTCTCAAGGTTAATCTTTGTGGTGATGTCATACCGACAATCCGTGATCGTCACAAATTACTTTTAGCAAGCCTTCAGCAGCACCGTCTACTAAATCGAAGACATGCTCAAATCCGTTAGCGCCGCCGTAGTAAGGATCGGGCACTTCAGATTCATCGCAATCCTGTGCAAAATCCAGAAACAATCGAACCCTGTCTTCATACTCAGCTGGGCAAATCGAGAGTAGATCGCGGTAGTTTTCATTGTCCATCGCCAGCACATAATCAAAGGCAGCGAAGTCACCACCGTTCACTTTACGCGCCTGTTGTCCCGCCATTGAGATTCCGCGAGAGATTGCTGTCGCCTGAGCGCGATCATCCGGAGGATTCCCCACGTGCCAGGCTCCAGTTCCTGCCGAATCAATTAAAATTTGCGCCTGCAAATTGGCTTGCTTGACCTGATGACGAAACACCGCTTCAGCGGTAGGTGATCGGCAAATATTGCCAAGACAAACAAACAGTACAGATACAGTCATCAGAGAAAAAAGCTCAAAGCAAAATGTGAGAGCGAGTATACCCGTTGCACTGCACCAGTGTTTCGCGGATGATTATTGGCAATGAATATCTCCGACCAAGACAGCCTGCGCCTTAATGTGATGCTGCGGCAAAAACCCACCGCGGTACGCATCGACGATTCAAAAATGATCGTCTACGCGCTGACTAAAAAAGACGAAGCGAAAATTCAGCTCAACCCCACCTGCAAGGAAGAAAAATACCTGCGGCTGGTGCGCGAACTGCTGTCCACACACGTAATGGGATCTCCTGGCGGCTATCCGGTGTATATCCGTCGCTGGACTCGGTTAGGTCAGGAGCGTGATCATGACAGTCTGAAAACACTGTTATTGCTGGGTGAGCCAGAGGCTGTGACTGCCGTGGTGAATACGCCCAACATTACTAGCGAACTGGCGAAACTCGCCTGGTGGTCACTACCTTCCTCAGAAATTGCCCGCGAACTATTAAACTCGCCAGCAGTGGTCAGCGCAGAGATTGGGCGAGAATTGGCGGAATATCTGATCGAATTCATGCCCTTCGAGGAGAACCATCAATATGCGATTGATTCAATCCGGCTCGCCCTGCAACCGGGTTTGATCGACACAGCCAAAGTGAATGATCTGTGGAAAAAAGCCAAACGTCGCCAAAGTTACTACATCGGCTTTTTGCATACCTTGCCAGATGCGTTGCCAGCCGCCGCAGTCCCACACCCTCAGCTTGATGAGCATCAGGCTGCACTCACTGAAATTAATAGCCCCACTGCGAAACTGTTGTTACGAACCTTGAGCGCACCGGGTCAGGCATTTGTTAATACAGCGAATCAAGTTTTCGAGAAACTGCCTAATCAGGATGCTGCCGTCGAGCTCATGGAAGCCATTGGCAATTACTTTGCGGCTGTGCAGCCGGATCAACGTCAATATCGATCTATCGAAGAAATCCAGGCACGCGGAAAAACCGAGCTAGCCCGGATATTGCATGAATTCATGAGAATCTCGCTTAATATATTGTTTTC
>CAZUAW010000379.1:0-2209 GCA_964618535.1 uncultured Thiotrichales bacterium | reverse complement strand
ATTCAACTGATTTTTCTAGGTTCAGTACAAGTGGTTACATAACAAGTTAACACTCATGTTTAGACGCAGGTATAATTCGCCCAATTGAAACCAATCACGGATCGTTATGTCGAATCAATCAGTTAACAAGGTCGTCCTCGCTTATTCTGGCGGTCTTGATACGTCCATAATCGTGAAATGGCTACAGGATGTTTATGACTGCGAGGTAGTGACGTTCACTGCGGATATCGGCCAGGGCGAAGAGGTGGAGCCTGCACGTGCCAAGGCTGAGGCGCTGGGTATTAAAGAAATTTACATCGAGAACCTGCAAGAAGAGTTTGTTCGCGATTACGTTTTTCCTATGTTTCGTGCCAACACGGTTTATGAAGGGGAGTACCTGCTAGGAACCTCGATTGCACGTCCGTTGATTGCCAAACGTATGGTCGAGATTGCTAACGAGACCGGTGCGGATGCAATCTCTCACGGTGCCACTGGTAAGGGCAATGACCAGATTCGCTTTGAATTGGGTGCTTATGCGTTGAAACCGGGTGTGAAAATTATCGCACCCTGGCGTGAGTGGGAGCTGAGTTCACGCGAATCATTGATGGACTATGCGGCTGAGCACAATATTCCGGTGGAGATGAAGCGCGGCAAGAAATCGCCTTATTCGATGGACGCCAATCTACTGCATATCTCATATGAAGGTGGGATTCTGGAAGACCCCTGGAATGAGCCGGATGAAGAGATGTGGCGCTGGACAAAATCGCTGGAAGCATCCAGTGATGATGTTCAGTACGTAGAGCTTGAATATGTGACTGGTGATGTGGTCGCAATCGATGGCGAGCAAATGTCCCCAGCGACGGTTTTGGAACACTTGAACAAAGTGGGTGGTGAGCACGGCATTGGTCGTCTGGATATTGTTGAGAATCGCTACGTTGGGATGAAGTCCCGAGGTTGCTACGAAACCCCCGGCGGTACTATTTTACTCAAAGGCCATCGGGCAATGGAGTCTTTAACGCTGGATCGCGAAGCCGCTCACTTGAAAGATGAGCTGATGCCTCGCTATGCGGAGCTGATTTACAACGGATACTGGTGGAGCCCCGAGCGTGAAATGCTCCAGGCAGCCATCGATCAAACACAAACACGGGTCAATGGTACGGTGAGATTAAAATTGTACAAAGGCAATATCGTCGTCGTTGGCAGGCAATCAGCAGATAGCTTGTTTGATGAAGAAATAGCGACGTTTGAAGATGATGCAGGTGCCTATGATCAAAAAGATGCCGAAGGGTTTATCAAGTTGAATGCGCTGAGATTGAGAATTGCCGCGCGGGATGAATAGCAAATGACAAGCAAACTGGTATTAGCGATCGTACTGTTGTGGATTTCCGGCTGCGCATCAACGCCACATAAAGCGCCACACCCAGCAGACCCTTGGGAAAAATACAATCGAGCAGTCTTCAAGTTTAACGATAGTCTGGATAGAGCTATCGTCAAACCAGTAACCCGAGGTTATCAAAAAGTTGCCCCAAAAATGGTCGAAACAGGTGTCTCCAACTTTTTTTCCAATCTTAGCGATGTCGGAAACTCCGTCAACAATCTTCTTCAGGGTGAGCCACGCAAAGCCGGTTCGGATCTGGTTAGGTTTACGCTCAACTCAACCTTTGGCCTTGGCGGAGTTATTGATGTTGCCTCCTCCGCAGGATTTGAAAAACACAGCGAAGATTTTGGACAGACCCTAGCTGTTTGGGGTGTACCCAGCGGTCCCTACGTGATGTTGCCGTTTTTAGGCCCCAGCAGTATCAGAGACAGCGGCGGCTACGCGGTAGATTTGTTCACCCACTACCCGTGGCGCTATCTCAATCACGAGCCCACCCGCTATTCACTAACAGCAATGAGTTTTATTGACCTTAGGTCCGAACTTCTGAAACTTGAAGATCTGCTCGGCACAGAATTTTTTGATCCCTATGCCAGTATTCGCGATGCCTGGTTGGAATACCGTATTTCTCAAATTGCCAATGGAGAGATATCTTCCCAGCAGGAAGATGATGCACTCATTGAGGATCTCGAAGCACTGGAGAGCTTGTAAGCCTAGCTTTGCCCACTCAAGTCTATTCCAGTAGGCAGGGTCAAGTGTAGCGGTACTCTGCAATGTCTGGTTAGCGCTCCACGCACCTTCAATACCCGCTTTGAAATAATATTATAGTGAGAAGAGGTTCTCATTTTCTCCCAA
>CAZUAW010000378.1:0-2214 GCA_964618535.1 uncultured Thiotrichales bacterium | reverse complement strand
CCCTCCGGATGATCCAAATGTACTGCCTTCACCCGTACCCCCTGCATCGCGACCTTACCGTCATAACGCTGATCACCTTCGAGAGTGAATTCAAATCCATACACTCGTTGTAGACTCATTGTGCCTGACGGCTCTCTGCCTATACCAAGGCGATTGATCGACACGGTTTGATCCAAAAACTGTACGCCGGATGATTTGCAAGCTTCAGCAGACACCGCAATTGCCATCTCCCGAGCACGTAAATTATTGGCCCAGAACCACGCCCCAAGACCGATAAAAATTGTCAGAACAAAAGCACTCATTCGCTAACCCCCCAGCCACCGCCGCCGGGCGTGCAGACGGTTATCCTGTCCCCGGCTATTAGATTTAACTCACATTTGGCGGCAACAGGCTGCCCGTTTAGTAAATTCAAACCAGGCTTACCCACCTCACCACCGTTTGCTCCGCGCGGAGCGATAGTACGTCTTTCTGTTAAAAATGTGATTTTTGCTGTTTGCATAAATTCAAATTCCCGAATTAATCCGTTGCCACCTGCGTGGATTCCCTCACCACCTGAATGCTGACGCACTTGGTAGCGAGTGACGCGGATAGGATAATGCATTTCCAGCACTTCCACTGGCGTATTACGGGTATTGGTCATGTGTGACTGTACCGCGCTCAAACCAGGTTGCCTGGCACCGGCTCCCATTCCGCCACCGAGCGTCTCGTAATAACCCCAGCCAGAGTCGTTTTCGTCACTCTGGCGGCCAAATGCGACATTGTTCATTGTGCCCTGACTCGCCGCCGGAATCTCATCTGGTAATGCCTGATAGAGCGCTCCAAGCATCACATCAACCACTCGGGAACTGGTTTCAACATTCCCAGCGGCCACTGCTGCGGGTGATTGTGCATTCAAAAGGCTGCCAGCCGGCGCGATAAAATTCACTGGACGAAAACAGCCCGCACAGGCTGGCGTGCTATCTGGCATTAAGCAGCGAAAAGCGTACCAGACTGCTGCGGCTGTGACTGATATCGGCGAATTGATATTGCCGGCAACCTGATCCGTTGTGCCTGTAAAATCGGCGATTAACTGATCGTTCGTCACAGTTAATTTTAGATGTACCTGAATCTTGCTACGCTGCTCATTTGACGCCTCAGTGCCATCACTTTCCATCTCATCAGAATAGCGATAAACCCCTTCTTTCAGGCGCGCCAGAACGGTTTTAGCCAGTCGTTCAGCATAGTCATTGAGTGCCGACAAAGCACCGGGGTACTGAGCCACTCCAATTGATTCGATCAATGCAAGCAACCGCTCCTTGCCGCGCAGATTACAGGCATATTGCGCGTATAAGTCGCCACCTGTATCCACAGCGTTACGCGTCTGGTTAGCAATCCCATCAACAGCCGCCTGATCCAGTTCATCCGCAATACAAATCCTCTGCGCTGGAATCAGAATACCTTCTTCATCAAGCGATTTCGATAACGGCATAGACCCAGGAGATACCGCACCAATATCGGCATAATGCGCACGGTTCGCGACAAATCCCACCAATTTTTCAGCATGAAAAACTGGCGCAATCATCGTCACATCTGGCAAATGGGTTCCACCCATAAACGGATCATTCATGATGATTTGATCACCATTCTGCCAATCAAATCCGGCCACAATATCCCGCATCGCATACGCCATACTGCCAAGATGTACCGGAATATGCGCAGCTTGCGCACAGAGATCACCATGCTCATCGAAGATCGCACAAGAGTAATCGAGCCGATCGCGAATATTGGGAGAGAATGCCGAACGACGTAGTTGCGCGCCCATCTCATCGCAAACCGCTTCGATACGGCTAGCAAAAACACTCAGTTCAATGGCGTTAAAATCTGACATCAGATCAGTCTACTGTGTTTAGGGCGTCTCTAAAAATAGAAGTGCTGCTGAGGGAACTCAGGAATAGTGCATTTTTTATGCAAAAATGACGATTGCATGGATGGGTTTTTCTCAGAGGTGCTTACATTTTTAGAGACGCCCTTGAGTCAATGCCAGACACCCTTCGACAAGCTCAGGATGAACGAACATCTCAGCGTTCGTCCTGAGCTTGTCGAAGGATGCGATGCAGTTTGCATGAAAAAGCTCCTGTTCATGGTTTTTCTCAGGGTGCTTTGATTTTTAGAGACGCCCTTTAGCTGTTAGTAAGAGATCTGCGACCCTACAACCTATATTAGAAAAATCTGATA
>CAZUAW010000377.1:0-2216 GCA_964618535.1 uncultured Thiotrichales bacterium | reverse complement strand
TTGAAGTATACGATACCGTTTTGTGTTGCTTTGTTCAGTCGGTATTCAGTCTGTTGCGGTTACAGTTATAGGATGGTATCTATCTGTGTGATTCCATCAGGAATCGAGCGGCTCTGATACGTACTGTTACAGATCATAGTGACACCCACTGATACTCTGATACCAAACACTTTTTCTGAGGTTATGACAATGAACACTGTATTCAAATTCACGGCAATATTGGTGCTGATATTGGGTAGCGCGATTCTCTCCAGCTGCGCGACAACCCGTGCACTCGATCCTACAGCTGAGGCTCACTATGATGCAAATTATGATTTTTCTGACAAGAAAAAAATTGTCGATGAATTAACCAGTAGTTTGCTGGCGGTAAACCAGCTCCAGCCAGCATCAAAAAAACCTATCGTGATTATTTACGATGTCTTTAATGAAACCTCTGAGCATATTAATACCAGTGGTATTACGGATGATATCCGTCTGGCATTATTAAAATCTGGCAAGTACCGTTTTCTCAACGAAGCGCAGCGCAACAATATTCTTAAAGAAAAGGCATACCAATCCAAAGGTCATGTGGATCCTTCAATGCAGATTGCGCAGGGAAAACAACTCGGTGCGGATTACATCCTTTCCGGCGCGTTGCGCTCCATTGAAAAGAAACAGCAAAAACAAATTCGTCTGACTAAAAAGAAGATGGTTTATTACAGCCTGAATCTTGAGCTGACCAATCTAACTTCAGGAGAAATTTCCTGGGCGGACAAGGTTGAGCTGGCTAGAGAGTCTTCACGTCCAATTATCGGCTGGTAGCTTTTACCAGCATTATCTTTTCTGCTGCGGTTAAATTTAATCGCAGTTTTCACTTGATAACTCGATAGGGTCATTGTCAGAATGTTGCTTCGAATATTCAACCTGAGCGTACTGCTTGCCGCTGGTTTATTCAGTGGCTGTGCGGTCATGCCGCATGAGGATGCTCGGCAACAGTTTTTAAGCGGAAATCCACAAGCGGCAATTAGCATGCTCGAAGCCCGAGATAATCAATCGCGTCGAAATGCGTTGCTGACGCGAATGGAAAAAGGACTGATTTATCACACCCAGGGCGAGTACAGAAAAAGCACCAAAGAACTACTGCACGCAGTAAAAATAATGCGGGATCAGGATTACATCAGCCTTAGTGAGCAAGCTAAAACGCTGGTGATTAATGACTGGATGGGCAGTTACAAAGGTGAATATAGCGAACGTCTGTGGGTGCATACCTATCAGATGATGAATTATTTACTACTGGATGAATATCAAAGTGCCGCAGTCGAAGCGCGGCAAGCATTAAAGGTCTTAGACAAGCACAGTAAGCCTTTGAGTAATGCCTGGTTTACTCAGGCATTGATCGCGCTGAGTTTTGAAAGCGTGGGTAAAATAAATGATGCCTATATCGAATATAAGAAGCTCGCTAATAAATTCCCAAAAGATGAATTAATGGCTAAACGTGTTTTCTGGCAAGCACGTAATCTGGGTTTAAAAAGTGATCAAAAAATATCATCAGACAAGATTTCTGATCATCCAAAGTCATATTCAGATGATAAACATGGTGAGCTGGTTTTATTTATTGCAGATGGTTTGATTCAACGAAAAATTGCAGGTGATATCTATGCACCTCCCGATGTTCGAGTTTCCTTCCCAGTCTACCCACATAGGTATTCTGAGATGCCTAAATACCATGTCAGTACCGATATAAGTGATCAACCGTTCGAGGCCATATCCACTCAGTTGGATAAGGTCGCCAGCGCCTCATTGGGTGCTAGAGGGAAAGCTATTCTTCTTAAAGAAGTCGCTCGAATTGGCGTTAAAACAGCTATTTACAAAGAGCTTAAAGAGGAAGATGAAACTGTCGCGAGATTGATTGGTGCATTGTTTTTTCTGCTTGAGGAAGCCGATACGCGGGGCTGGGGAACGCTGCCTGAATCATTGACCATGCTGAGAATCCCGCTGCCAGAAGGGACGCATAATATTGTAGTGAATGCAGGGAATGGTTCGCTTAATAAAATTTATAGTATTGAGAATTTAAATATTAAAGACGGGCAAAGACTTTATCGAAAAATTCGTCGCTAGTGGCTAAAAATATCTGGCTTTAATCTCTGGAGGTTTAATTCCCCGCCCCTTGGGGCGTGAAAAGAATATGGAATGTCATCCTTCGACAAGCTTCCTTCGACAAGCTCCCTTCGACAAGC
>CAZUAW010000376.1:0-2224 GCA_964618535.1 uncultured Thiotrichales bacterium | reverse complement strand
CATCACAAGCCCAGGCAGTTCTAGCCATCTTGTTAGCCAAGGCTACAATCACTACATTTGGATGTTTACGACTGAGTAAATGTTGGATCCACAGACTTAACTTGTCATCTTTTTTTGCCGACCAGTTTTAAAATAATTCGGATCACCCACAGAAGCGATCAACAAGGCTGCTGTCATTGGGCCAATGCCGGGAATGGTTTGTAAATATTTAAAATATGGATATTGCTGACATAGCGTCATTAAATCCTGATTGATAATTTCGGTTTCATCACTTATCGAGATGACTTGTTGATAATTGATGAAAATACATTTCTGACAAACCGGCGTGAGATCTGAGATTCCTTCATCGTGCATTTGTTGCAGAAAGTCTAAAAATGGTTTTCTTCCTTTGTTGATAACAACGCCATATTCACTGAGCAAGCCTCTGGTTTGATTGTTGCTGTGCGATGGTTCATGAGCCGCTCACGCAAACGTAACAAAGTCTGAACATCCTGTTGATCCAGCGTTTTCACACTGACAAAACTAGCTTTAGGTCTTTGAGAGGCTTCGTATATAGCAACAGCATCATTGGCGTCATTTTTATTGCCAGTGACAAATGGCTTGACTTGAAAGGGCGGGATTAATTTTACATCGTGCCCAAAGTCTAAAATTTTACGCCCCCAGGCATTGGATGAATAACAGGCTTCCATGACGACTGTCACCGAAGTTAAATATGAATTTCATACCTTCAGGGGAAATGTCCGTTCAGGGGTGACGGTTATCGAGGGAGAAATATTGAGCCTTACTTTTGGGAGTAGGGCTTTTTTGTGTGGACCATGGGCTAAAAAAACAAGGCAACCATTCACGGGTTCAGAGGGGTAGCAAGTACCGCATTGAATGAATCGGGCGAATTCTCAATAGATGCGATTGAAAGACAGTTAGGACACATTGAAGGGCGTCTCTAAAAATAGAAGTGCTGCTGAGGGAAATCAGGAATAGTGCATTTTTTATGCAGAAATGAGGCAAATAGTGGGTCTATTTAACGATTTTTTGCATGAAAAAGGTGCTGTTCATGGCTTTCCTCAGTGGTGCTTACATTTTTAGAGACGCCCTGAAGATAATGCAGTAAGGCGGGCTTACAACCTTGCTCAATACATGCCTGAACGAGTAACTATGATGCAATGGTGGGCGGATTATCTGGATCGGATGCAGGGGATTAAACAGGGCGGGATAGTTGGGCGATTGAAAGGATTATTGTCCCTTTCATGATTCAATGCTACTATGTACTGCATTACAGTACATAAGGAAAAAACAATGGAAGCAATAAGCGTAAATCAATTCCGTACACGGCTAAAAGAATGCGTGGATGTGGTGGTAGATACTCATGATGCCTTGAAGGTAACAAGGCGTAATGGTGATGACTTCGTTGTCATAAGTGCAGATGATTGGGCGCGGCATCAAGAAACGCTCTATATCTTGCAAGACAAGCACCTGATGAAACAAATTAATAAAGCTAGGGAGTCACACGGCAAAGGTTATCAACCAACAGAAAAGGAATTACATGAGATCATTGACGTTTGAGGGGGATAGCTGGAGTGAGTACGAAAAGCTTAGAGTGGATGATAAAAAGGCGCATACCAAGTTAAGAAGCATTATCAAGGAAATGTTACGCAATGATCCTAGTCAGGGCATTGGAAAACCTGAGAAACTTAAATATGATTTATCAGGTTACTGGTCAAGGCGATTGACTCAATATCATAGAGTGGTCTATCACTTTAATGATGAAACCTTGTATGTAACAGCGGTGGGTAGTCATTATGGAAAATAACCTAAATGACAAGTCAGATGATAAGGAGAGTTTAACTATTTACCTCTCACATGAAGTAATAGAATACTTTCGGGTGAGTGCTGGAATCCGAACGGACGAGGGTGAGTGCGATTTGGGTTCGCGCATCATACAGCCAAACAAGCAAGAAACAAGAAACAAGCGTTATGGGACAGTGTGAAATTGAAGGGTTTCTCTGCCGCTATAGATGCAGGAGAATTTAAAGTGTCAGGTTTAGGTTAAAAGCTAGAGATTAACTAAATTTGGCTCGGATACCCTGTTGGTAATAGCTGTGGTGGTTCATTGCCATAAATACGTGACTGGTTAAGGCCGCAAAGCTTGATAAAAGAAATTAATATTCCGATCTAAAAATTTTCTGTTCCAGCCCAGTGGTTGACGAATTGTTTGGCGACTCGGCCA
>CAZUAW010000375.1:0-2242 GCA_964618535.1 uncultured Thiotrichales bacterium | reverse complement strand
GCTTTCTTGGTTGATTAAGTTGAGGATGCGGTAACGATCCAGCAAAAGTACTTTATTGGTTTCTTTATTCCTTACCCATGAACCATCGGAATTTCGGTAGCAAACCGGTGTAAACATCACAGCACTTGGATAAACTTGGAATTGAAATAGGTGCGAAAAGACTTCTGGTGTGGCTTCTAAAGTTTTTTTTGGCCATTCCGTTTCCTGAGCACCGCACTGACCAAAGATTGCATGGGATGCAACAGCGTTATCCTTGAAATTATAGATGGCGACAATATCCAATCCGCCATCGCCAGAGGAGGGTTCTTTATTACACTCATCCTCTAATATATTAATTACGGATAAATCTTCTCCAAGCTTAACCAGTGCTTGTCTAAGATTTGTTCCGTAGTAATTTCTGCGGTCATCCGAGTTGGCATCAAATATTTTTACATCCGATCCAATCGGTGTCAGCCCAACCATTGCCTCTTTACTTAGGTTCGTAAAGCTTTTTGCCCAATATTGTCGAACGCCACTTTCTCTATCGAAAGAACGTAATCTTGAGCAGGTCAACATAAGAACATAGAGTTTCTGAGCATCAGAGAAGTCATCATCTTTGAGTTTTAGACAATTACTTTCGACTTTAAACGGGTAGAAATCTTGAAAAGCATTTTCTCTATACTCAATTTGGCTCCAAATATCATCCGCTTGCTGCGATAGTCTGTCTGACACGTCTGCATGATTTTCAGCTTCTTGCTCGTATTCCAATACTTCATCCAGCTCTTCAGTGTGGATTTCTCCTTGTTTTATAAGAGTTGCTATATTGCTTTTATAAAATGCTTTTGGCGTATTAGGAGAAATTAATACGAATAGCTCAACTAAATCCGCAAACAAATGAGGGGTGTTTGGGTGAAGCGCTCCTGTTTTAAAATGCACTGCCATCCTCTTTTTCTCTTAACGCCTTACCGACAAGCTCAGTATTTTTGTAGATGCGACGGATGACATTTAGCAGATCCTCGTCAAATTCAACACTCGTGACTAAGCTGACGGCCTCACTGATAATGGCATCTGCCTTGTAAACCAATTCTGCAAACTCATCGCGAACCCCTTCGGTCATTTGGTAGGCAGTTTGTAGCGTGGCACCGTCTTGAAATGCTCTTAGAGCTTTTGGATTGCTGACGACACATGAAAGCTCACGAATGCTTCGGGATTCAGGCACCCTTGCCTTAGGCTTTTTGTCTCTTGCTCCCGGAACTTTCTCATATAACCAGTGAACCAAATCTTTTAGATTATCTTGGTTGATGGTTTCAGGCCTCAAAATAGGGTGGGTTGGTTTATTCTCTTCACCGATTGAGAAGCCAAGGAATTTTCCAATGTTTTCATCCGCAATGGCCGTTGAGAGTACAGCGAACTTAATGCTTTTTTCTTTAAGGTCTGGAATCTCATAGAAATCGTGTTCATCAATGATTTTATAGGCTGCAAGGGCATCCAGTGCACGTTTAACGTACCCTTTATTACTGCCCACTTGTTGACCCACTTTAAAATACCGATTGGTTGTCTCGTCGTTTGGATTTGTGTGGTCAAAAAGTTGTTTGATATACTTTGCTTTGGCTAGTGGTTCCCACTCTTTAACCCCTGAGATGTGTCGAAATCCAAGATAAGGCAAAACTTCATCTCGCGTTTGGTGGGTGACGACAGGCAGTGTATTTGGTGTGAAATTCGCATTGGCAACAATGTTTTCAATAAACATATTCGCCTGCCCAAGAAGACTTGGATTATTTAGCAGCTTAACCGCGGTTAAACGACGGTTTCCCTCAACCACATGAAATTTTCCTGGGATGTCTTTGGCAGGAACAATGATGATTGGCTCGCCTGGAAAAAAGTCGTTATTGGCAATGGACTGCATCAAAGTTTCAATGTCCGTTTCATTGACAATATATTCGATGATCTCTCTTTCATTCTCTGTATTGACACTAGAGGGTAGGCGGGGGTTTTCAGGGTCAAGCATTAAATCATCAATGCTTTTTCGTTCGATTTGATCGAATTGGGTTTCAGTGGTCACAATGCTTCCTTATCTCGAGAGTATGAAAGTTATTTATAATTAATCGGAGCTTGAATGGCGATATGTATTAATAATAACTGTGGTCATGGCAAAATTAAACTCTTACTTTGAATTTACCAAAACTAAACAACGTTCAATATTTTTAAAGGGCTGACCCAGATAACTCATAATTTTGTACTATTAAGTTATGAGAAAAAGTCG
>CAZUAW010000374.1:0-2248 GCA_964618535.1 uncultured Thiotrichales bacterium | reverse complement strand
AAAATCGGACAAGTTAGTTGTCGCCAACCGGTCAAGTTAGTTGACGTTTGATAAACAATGGCCCAATAATTTGAAAGGAACGACATGGTCAGGCAATGGAGAACTATGGCTTGATCCAGAAGGCAATAATACTATCAACCATGAATGTGAATTAAATATTGATTCTGATGCAATTCATTATTCTTGGTCTTACGAAAACAGAACTCAAAAAGGGAGTTTTATATTTAACGAAAACGGTTTAGTTTGGAAAGATAGCTGGCATCAACCTAAGTCGGTGCAATGTGCAAATAGACCAGAAACTTGGAGTATTTTCGACGTAAGTTATACCTATGAAGTTCCAGATAATCCAAACTGGGGCTGGCAAAGCAAACTTTCAGAGCGACCAGACGGTTCTCTCGTTCTTCAAATGACAAACATTACACCATGGGGCGAAGATGGACGCGCAGTGAGAATGGTGTTTACCCGTTCAGATGCCTAACAAACGTATGTGTGCAAAACTGGGGGAGGTTCCCTGCGCTTTTTAGACAAGACCCTTCTGGCAGATTGCCAGAAGGACTTATACATGGAGTCGTTAAGATTATTTTAGACGATATCTCAGGCTGCCAAACGCAGAGAGCGCAAGATCATCATTATCATTCACAATGTCATCTTCAACCGAGGTGGCCGCAACGGTGAATCTTGCGTTTAAGCGATTGGTTAGATAGTAAAGAAATGAGGAGGCCAGAGAGTTCGTCAGCAAATCGTTGGCTCTGTCATCACGTATATCCAGACTTGCCAACCAGGTATTTTCCCAATCAATTCGATCCGAAAGCTCATAGGTGTAGGACATATTATTACTGAGTAAACTGCCTGTATCATCGGCTAAAATCGTCGAATATTTCAAGGTGTTGGTAAACTGAGATTGCAACCCAATTGGATTTGCATATTCCCATTCGAGATCGAGTGAAGGATCGCCACTATTACCATTAAAATCCTGCAAGACAACGCCAACGCCGCCTCGAACAACCCAACCATGTTTACGCACGCTAATCGCCTCACCCAAGCGATCCACATCACCTAGGACTCGATCCATGTGCAATGTTCCGGAAGCCCCTAGCGCATCATTTTTCAGTGAGCCAGATTTTTTCAAGGCAGCTTCTAGCTCTGAATACCATTTGGATTTGTACTCTTCACCACCAAATTTACTGCGAAATTCACGTTCGCGATCAATGATGCGTGCAAGGTCAATATGTATTTGATCGGAAACATCGCCTAGGATTACGCCATGTTCGCGTAGCTCTTCGATCGCCCTAATGGCCTTAGCTAGCGGTGTCGCATTGATGATTCGCCCATAACCTAGACCAATGCCTGCTTTGGCAAACAGGTCGTCAAACTTATCGCTATAGCGAATATCACCAGAGCCAAACCAAAAGCGTTTTTCCTGATTCTGACCTTGGTTGAAATAAGTGTCTACTTTGCCGCTAATATCAAGAAACGTATTATCTTGGGTTCTGTCACCATCATTTTTTCCACGGCTTAAATCCGTGTGCCCAGAAAGGCCGATATCATAGGTGCGGGGCAGAGTGGAGAGTACAGAGTCAAAATTTAGATCCAGAATCATGTCGTAGCTGGTCTGATCCTGATTGCCATCATTGGCGCTGAATTGTCCCTCAAGAAAGGCCTCGTCGTAACGGCTATCCGGAAAGGTATAAGCAGTCAAATCTAGAGCTTGCACAGCTCCTCCAGTAGACATAAATATCGCCCCGACAAGCAGGGAAAGCTTTTGTTTATTCATTGAATTTACCCATTTGAGTTAGTAGAAATTCTTACGCGAGGAAATAAATTAGTGTGAAAAGTGAGTACTGCCTCACATAATCCATGATTCTATCCGGGATAAATGTTAACAAGTATAAATTAATGGTTTTCTAATGCAGGTTTGCGCCGTAATTAAATTAGGGCGGCAAAGGTATTTGGAAATAATCACTCCCAGTGATGGGTATAGTGAAGCAGAAAGAAGTAGTGACCTATCCTGATGCGGTTTTGGAAAGTCAGCCCGTTACTATGGCGTACACAAATCACGGCAGTTGACCAATAATACGCCGCCTCGCAACACTTGATCGAGGCTACCCATTCGGTATTAAACTGTTGCTCACTTGTACTCAATGATGGATTGCTTTTTACGCAAAATCCGCCCCATTATAAACCGGAGCTGGCCGAGAAATTCTGGCACTTTGGCGAAAAAGCAATCAATGCCGAGGGCCTAATAGGG
>CAZUAW010000373.1:0-2257 GCA_964618535.1 uncultured Thiotrichales bacterium | reverse complement strand
AGCGTTCGTCCTGAGCTTGTCGAAGGATGACGCCCCAAGGGGCGGGGAATGATACCCCCAGAGATTCAAAACTTTATCTTCAGACCAAATGAGATAATGCTTGGTAACTGATGAATGTCTTTTCGGGCGCTGAAATCAGAATTGTAATCGTAGCCAGCAAGATTTTTACGCCCATAGGCATTGATCAACTCAACATAGCCCGACATATCCGCGTGCTTAAGCTGAAACTGACGATCAAAACGCAAATCCAGGCGGTGGTAGTCTGGCAGCCTCTCTGAATTGATTTTCCCATAAATGGGGATAAACCGCTGCGGGTCATCAGGATCGGCCATAGCACCAATAATAGGCGTGTTTGGTGCACCGCTGTGAAACCACCACTTCATTCCAAAACGCCATTTGTCGTTGAGAATAAATTCATTCACCAGTGACGCAATGACAGGCTGATCAAACTCAAAATCAAACTTCTCCCCAGTGAGCTCATTGGTCCTTTCTGAATTTGAGGCGCTCACCGATAACCAGCCACTCCATCTGTCAGTTAGCCCACGACGGATCAGTATTTCAAACCCATCGGCGCTACCCTTCCCCGTATTGCTGTAACGTGTCACAGGATTAGCCGTCACCAGTTTATCGAACTGTTTGCGGTATATTTCTGTTTTCAAAGACCAGTTCTGGGGAAACGCTTTCTCCGCTCCCATCACATAATGGGTTGATGATTCATGATCCAGTTGAGGATTCCCGAAAACCTTTTCGCTCACCAAAAACCCAGGGAACTGGTGATACTGACCTGCCGCTGCTGAAAATATCCAGCCATCATCTGCCATATATTCCGCGCGAATTCTTGGCTCAACAAAGCCCTTATCCAGATAATCTTCGTAGCTGTACGCGAGACCACCCGTGAGGATAAGATGATCATTCACAAACCAGCTGTCCTCGGCATAAAGGTTTACGACATTGGCTTTCAATGTATCGGCACTGCGCACTAATTCAGCATCAGTAACGCTACAATCCACTTCAAATTCGGTACAACCTGGATCCTGAAAATTAATCGTATAATCCGCTTTCACTTGTGACACCGTACCACCAACATTTAACTGCTGGTTTTCAGTGAATGGCATTTTCCAACGGCCTTTAAGAAAAGTGGTATCAACCTCAGTTCGACTGTCCAGCACAGCGCCCGCTTTATCTTCACTGTTTGCTCTCATATGGCCTACTGCCACCGTCAACTCCTTACCTTGAGCAAAATCCTGTTTCCAAACCAGACCCTGAGAATTAAATGCGACATTTTCTTTATGCTGCCCAACTAAATCAGGTTCGTTACGAATATCATCATCTTTGTTGGAAAGATTAAATTCCGTATCATCAGATGCACCGGTGAGCTGTAAGGTGAGCGAAGCATCCTGAGTAGGTTTCCATAAATACTTTCCCTGATAGTCTGTAAATTTAGGAAATTGAACAAATTCCACCCCATCATCGTCATCAATAATTAAGTCTTCCAATAACAAATCCAGGTAACTCACTCTGCCAGCCAGATAGAACGATTGGTTCTCGGTGATCGGGCCTTCGATCAAAGCACCGGCTTTGAGAAAACTGATATCCAGCGTGGTGCTAAATTTCTTGTTATCCGGCTCGCGCAGAGCCACATCAATCACTGCACCAGAACCGCCAGAAAAACGTGCCGCGTAGGAGGAAGGATAAAGGGCAAAACTCTTCACCAAGTGTTCATTAAAAACACTCACGCCGCCGCCAAAGTGAAAAAGGTATCCGGTGGGCAAAAAATCAACAAAATAACTATTATCTTCTGGTCTTGAGCCTCGAATCGCAGGCGCTGCACTGGTGTCATCATTCACTGCAACACCCGGCAATGTTTGCAACACACGAATGGGATCACCGCCCGTGCCTGGAGTGTGCGTCAACGTATCCTGATCTAAAACCACGCCACCACTGACCTCAGCTTCTACGGCTTTATCTTCAGTAATGGTTATTTTTTCCAGTGTTTCAGCGGAGAGTGTTGATGCAATGGGTGTTAATCCCAAAACAATCATCGATCCCATTAAAAGCTTAGTTGTACTCTGTTTTTTCATTGTTATTCTCGTTAAGATTTTTAAGTAACATTTTATGATCTAAGGGGTATTTGAAAACTGAACATTGCGCCACCCAAATCACTTTTTTCACAGCTCACACTGCCGCCATGCCACTGCGCAATTCGCTCAACAATTGACAAACCAAGCCCGGAACCGCCAGGGATGGTGGAAATGCT
>CAZUAW010000372.1:0-2276 GCA_964618535.1 uncultured Thiotrichales bacterium | reverse complement strand
AGCTTGTCGAAGGATGACATTCCATATTTTTTTACGCCCAAAGGGGCGGGGAACCCCCAGAGATTAAAAGCTGCTTACGGCAGTCTCAATCTTTCACAATGTCCGTATAATAAGATGGGCTTGCAAAATACGCGATAGGGACTACAAAACTAGTAGTGAAGAAAAATAAAATCATTTCATGGAAGGCGCAAAACGCTGAGTCAATGCTCTACAGCGGTAATGCCTTGTATCTGGAATTTCTCTACGAGCAATATCTGGAAGATCCGCAACAAATCGATCCGCGCTGGCAGCAGTATTTTTCAGCCTTGCCGAAAGTCAACGGCAATCTTTCTGAGCAATCGCTATCAGCAACCAGGGAGTATTTTCAACACTATGAACCTACTCTATCCAGTGGTGCGGTTTGCTCCCAACCATTGGCGAATGCTAGGACTCAAGATCAGAAGCAAGTACGGGTGCTACAACTGATCAATGCCTACCGGTTTTTGGGACACAAAAAGGCGCAAATTAATCCTCTTGAGGATGGATCCACTGTTGATGTCCCTGAATTAACACTTGACCACCATGAGCTGTCTGAGTCGGATCTTAATACGGTATTCAATACAGGCTCATTGGTCGCGCCAGATAAACTACCACTGGCTGCCATAATTGCTCAAATCCATCAAACCTACTGCGGCAGCGTGGGTGTGGAATATATGCACATTCCCAGCACGGATGAGAAACGCTGGATTCAACAGAAGCTGGAAAGCGTTCGTTCCACGCCGGAATACAGTAAAAGTCAGCAGCGATATTTGCTCGACCGGCTCACCGCAGCAGAGGTTTTGGAGCGGTATTTACACACCAAATACGTGGGGCAAAAACGCTTCTCACTCGAAGGTGCCGAAAGCTTGATCCCGATGCTGGATGAGTTAATTCAAAGCGCTGGCTCCAAAGGCATTAGTGAAATCGTTTTGGGTATGGCGCATCGTGGGCGTTTAAATGTGTTGGTGAATATTTTAGGTAAATCACCCGCGCTGCTGTTCCAGGAGTTTGAAGGCGGCGTGATGAATAATGAGGGGCGAACCGGTGACGTGAAATACCACATGGGATTCTCCTCCAATATGAACACCCCCGGTGGGCCGGTGCACTTGGCAATGGCTTTTAACCCCTCCCACCTGGAAATTGTCGGGCCGGTGGTCGAAGGCGCGGTGCGAGCACGTCAAGATCACTGGGAAGACAACCCGGGTAATCAAGTACTGCCGGTGGTGATGCATGGTGATGCTGCGTTTGCCGGTCAGGGTGTGGTAATGGAAACGCTGAATATGTCTAACACTCGCGGCTTTAAAACCCGTGGCACCGTGCATATTATTATCAATAATCAAATCGGGTTTACCACCAGTTTTAAGCGCGATGCCCGCTCCACATCCTATTGCACGGATGTGGTTAAAATGGTCGAAGCACCAATATTTCATGTCAATGGAGATGACCCGGAAGCCGTCGTTTTTATCACCCAACTGGCGCTCGAATATCGCATGAAATTTGCTAAAGATGCGGTGATTGATCTGGTTTGCTATCGCCGTCAGGGGCACAACGAAGCAGATGAACCTGCCGTTACCCAGCCGGACATGTACACAAAAATTCGTAACCTCCCTACCACACGCGAGAAATACGCTCGCCAGCTGATCGAATCTCACAGCATTACTAAATCAAAAGCTGATGAGATGAAATCAATGAGTAAGCAACGACTGGAAAAAGGTGATCCAGTAGTGCCACATGCGCTCGATGATGGCGCACAAAAACCCTACCCTGTTGATTGGCTAAAATTCGCTGGTAAAACCTGGGAAGCACCTGCGAAAACCTCAATTTCTCAGCAGCAGTTTAAGCAATTAGGAGAAAAGCTTAACGAATCTCCTGATGATTTCCCGCTCCATCCCCGGGTGATTAAATTAATGGAGACTCGCCGACAAATGACCGCCGGTAAGCAACCTTTGGATTGGGGATTTGCAGAACTGATGGCCTACGCATCACTCGTATCAGAAGGCCATTCAGTACGGCTTTCTGGACAAGACAGTGGCCGCGGCACCTTTGCTCATCGCCACGCTGTGCTGCATGAGCAGGTAAATGATAAATGCTATGTGCCGCTTAAACATATCGCGCCAGATCAAGGTCGGTTTGTGATTGTCGATTCGTTGCTTTCCGAAGAAGCGGTGCTGGCATTTGAATATGGCTACGCCACCACTGAGCCAAACACGCTGGTGATCTGGGAAGCACAATTTGGCGATTTTGCTAACGGCGCACAA
>CAZUAW010000371.1:0-2279 GCA_964618535.1 uncultured Thiotrichales bacterium | reverse complement strand
AAACCGAGGGGTTGTCCTGAGAACTACTACCCACAAAAGGTGGAAACGGACACATTTATTTAATGTTGATAGCAATTCGCGTTAGAAACGTTTTAACAAACCTGAATGATAGTCTTCAACAGAGATTTCATAACCGTGCTCTTCCATCGTCTGCTTAAGCTGTTGTGACGCTTTTTCCAGGTCTTCCAGGGTGACAGTATTGTCATCCAGTTGATAAAGCTGTTTAGAACCATGATGACTAAAATTTAATACTGTCATCGCATCCTTATCTCCCGTTTCTATCGCTGCATTGATCTTTCTAGATTTTCGATAGATTCGATTAAGCTCCTGCTTCAGGTTCCAAACGTAAACAATCTCACGCATTGCGGAGTGATGACGGAAACGGTTCAGACACCAGGCAATTCCAGCAGCAGTCACAGCCACACCAGTGAGGTTTAAAGCAAAATGGCTACCTTGTCGATCTGTGAAGAGAGTAATCAGTAATTGAGAAATCGCCAGCGAACCGACTGCAAGCGCAATGATGATCGCAACAATAAGCTTGTTAAGATTTTTTCGGTAGGTTGTTTTGTTGATATTTTTTAAGCGCATGCCTAACCATCAGTCCGCGTTGGCGATTTTTTCGAGTGCGGCTGTATCACAGCGTATAGATTTTCTCTGGTGTTCTTCGATCAATCCCTGACGTTTAAACTCCGCCATGGTTCGGCTCGTGGTTTCAACCGTCAACCCCAGGATATTTGAAATTTCTTCACGATTCGTCAAATAGCATTGATTCTCGTCAGAATTTTCCGTCATACACAGCATTAATCGTGAAATTCGCTGTTTGGCAGATCCCGTAGAAAAATCGGATATCCAACGCTCAGCTCGGGATAGCGCCGATTCGTAGCGTTCCATTAACTTGCGATGCATATTGGTGTTGGATTCCACCAGTGTATTCAGCATTTTCACAGGAATTTTGCAGATTTCAGTAGCCTGCAATGCAATCGCATCCTGACGGTACGGCTGCCCTATCAACGCCTCCATACCCGTGAGCTCCGAAGTTCTCACTAAACTGACAATGCGCTGATCGCCATTTGCCAAGGTGTGATTCAGCTTAAGCAAACCATTGCGCACCGTAAACACTTCGGAACCGTGATCATTTGCACGATACAAGTATTCGCCACGTTCCAGCTTAATTTGAGTAATTCCCTGGTGGATTAACCCAAAATCAGCTTCTTCCAGCCCAGAAAATACGGCTGATTCACGAACAGAGCAACTTCGACAATCCGCAACGCCTACCCAGGAATCACTTTCGCTGACGGGTGTATTCATCTTCCACAATTTCCTCAGTTACGTGCAATGCTGTTATTCACACCATTGTATAAGGAATATCGTCGTGAAGATAAAATAACACTCAAACACTCAAACACTGAAAGATTGAGCGCAGGAGAAACAGATGTTTCTCAAGAACTAGTCAGAATTTATCTCAAACTGGCTTAGATTTCGATATGAATAGCCATGTGAAAAAGCCCGCCATACCCACCATAAAAAGTATTACGAACAATGAAAGTAATCCAACCCAGCTTCCAAATAAACCCATCCACAGCTCCATAACCACATCTCGCAATTAATTACCAAAAAGATAGATTTTAATCTAAAAAATTAGACGCGAGATTCCATTGATAATAATCAATAACACTCACAATTAATGTATACCGAAAAAGCCATCCCATTAGAGCCCATGAAAGGCTATATTTTCGTTGGCCTAACCGCATGATGACTCACTTATCCATGAACATACTATTGTCAGAGTACTAGATTAATGCTCCAATTTCTGTTGAACATGAGTGGCAGCATCAAGCGCTGCTTTACGTGCTTTTTCGCTCATATTTTCAGTTACTTCTCGCGCTTTTTCTGATGTTTTTTCTGCAAACTCTTTAGATTGTTTAACGGTTTCCTGAGCAGTTTCTCTAAAAACTTTTTTGGTGGCTTTAAAAGTTGATTGAATTAATGTTTTTTGATCAACTTCCTTACCATTAATTGCCAGCGTGGTGGGCGAGCCATCATAAGTCACATCACCAGGGATATCTTGATCGGTAGTCTCATCCGCAGAAAATGTGCATGTTGCCTGCATCGCTTCTCCATTAGGAGATGCAAAGCTTAAATCTATTCTCAGCGTAGCTTCATCTTTCGACTCATTATGCTTACCCCAAGCAATGCTTTGCTGCGCCAATACATTTTTCGTCACATCCTGACACATGGTTAAATGATGATTTTCCGTTGGGGAGCACCCAATCACTAAA
>CAZUAW010000370.1:0-2281 GCA_964618535.1 uncultured Thiotrichales bacterium | reverse complement strand
GAATCAATAGATAAGCGAGAACTCGTGTAATTCATGAAATATTCGGGCTAGCAACTCTAATTCTGCGATTCCCGTGCTATCCAGCGATCCATCGCCCGGTAGCTGAGTGCCTCAGTAATGTGTGAAATTTCAATACTGGCTTTATCTTCCAGATCAGCAATGGTTCGCGACACCTTTAAAATTCGATGGTAGGCACGCGCTGACAATCTGAATCGATCCATCGCTTTATCCAGTAGATCTTGGGAAGTTTTATCTAACTTGCAGGTCTGCTCCACTTCCCGATTGTTCATTTCACCATTGGTTTTACCACTACGCATTTGCTGGCATTGATACGCCTCATTGACTCGCTGACGCACTGTTTCGCTGGATTCAGAAGCTGGCGCATCGCCACGGAGCATTTCTTTGGGCAGCTTGGGAACTTCAATCTGAATATCAATACGATCCAGTAACGGTGCTGAGATTCGATTTCGATGACGTCGTTGCTGCTCTGGAGAACACTGGCAGTTTTTGCCTAAATCACAGTCATAGCCCTGCGGACAAGGATTCATCGCGCTGATCATCTGGAAACGTGCTGGAAACTCTGCCTGACGCGCAGCACGCGAGATTGTGATCTCACCCGTTTCCAATGGCTCACGCAACACATCGAGCACACGCCGATCAAACTCGGTTAATTCATCCAAAAATAGAATACCGTGATGCGCTAAGGATATTTCGCCTGGCTGCGGATTAGATCCGCCACCGACCAGTGCAACACCAGACGCCGTATGATGCGGGTGCCGGACAGGTCGCAATCGCCATTGTTTAAGATTAAAACCGTTCTGGCTCACCGAAGTAATGGCTGCAGACTCAAGTGCTTCGATCTCGCTCATTGACGGAAGAATAGTCGCAAGACGAGTCGCCAGCATGGTTTTGCCCGTACCTGGCGGCCCAACCATGAGCAAATGATGTCTCCCCGCCGCGGCTACTTCAAGCGCTCGACGCGCATGCTGCTGCCCACGTACATCAGCAAGATCATACGGGTATTGAGGAAAATCCGGAATTGCCTCGCCAGCATGTGCGGTGAGGCTGTGCCCAGTCTCCAAATGCTGGCAAACATCGAGCAAATGCGCTGCAGGAAGCAGCTCTAAACCGCTCACCAATGCCGCTTCATCAGCATTTTCTTGTGGCAGGATCAATCCTTTTTGCTGCTCCCTGGCTGCCAGGGCAGAAGGAAGCGAGCCGCGCACAGGCCGTAGTTCTCCCGCCAAAGATAACTCTCCGATAAATTCATAGCGCTCAATATTTTGAAATTGAATTTGTCCCGATGCCGCGAGGATGCCCAAAGCGATTGGCAGATCAAAACGCCCGCCCTCTTTGGGTAAATCAGCTGGCGCCAAATTCACTGTGATGCGACCATCGGGAAATTGAAAACGGGAATTTTGAATCGCAGCACGAACGCGATCCTTGCTTTCTTTCACGGCAGTTTCGGGCATGCCAACAATCGTAATCGCTGGAAGTCCGCCCGAAATATTAACTTCAACCTGCACAGAAAGCGCATCAATACCAACAATGGCACGGCTATGAACAACGGCGAGAGGCATGGTTTCAGGTCATTTTATAAAACCATGCATTATGGGACGCGCGCTGACAGCTTAAGAGGAACGCCGTCAAAGTAATTCAGAATCCACGAGCGTTTCAGCCGTTATTTTTCCAACGCGCTGATTCTCTCTTCCAACTCGACCAAACGAGCCTGACTGCGTTGTAGGAGCGAGGTCTGCACGTCGTACTCTTCGCGGGTTACCAAATCCATTTTTTGTAAAACGCCTTTCAAACCGGATTTAAGGTTTTTTTCAATGTCCTCCTGAAAACGTCCCAAAGATTCTGGCATTAAAGCAGTCAGTCGTTTCGCGAAGTCGTCTAGATTCTTGGAATCAATCATTGTAGTGCTCAATCTGTATGTACCACCATTATCCTGTAAAACCGCTTGAATGCGAAAGATTTGCGCTCAAATATGGTGCGATTTTTTGTTCCATGCACCAAAACTGTGCGTATTTACCCACTTCAGAGAAAACGCCTCAATGCAAAATTCACGGGCATCAGTCTCTTCAAAAACTGAGACAAAGCTCCCAAAAACAATAGCAAAGACACGCTTTTACTGAGTTTTACCCATTTTGGAACAATTAAATAAGGCACTAGAAATTAATGGCATGAAAATTGCACTAGTCAATATATTTACTGCTTAACATCATTTAACCCGGATATTGCATGAATTCATGAGAATCTCGCTTAATATATTGTTTTC
>CAZUAW010000369.1:0-2292 GCA_964618535.1 uncultured Thiotrichales bacterium | reverse complement strand
CGTCTTCGCTCGTTCCAAGCAGGACGCGTACTTTATAAACACCACTTTTCCAAGTTTTACCATTATCAATAGGAGTGATGGTTACTACACCATCATCCCATTCTAAATCGACTTTATAAGCGTCAGCTGGGAGTGCGCCCTGATAACTACCAGTGATGTGATCGTCTATTATGTTTGTAACTATGGTCTCGATTCCAGAACTAGATTCGTTACCCGTCACGCGGAATATGCCGATTTGGTATTTTACACCAGGGTTTCCCAAAAGTTTACCTGCGTTTTCAGCAATGGAAGCACCCTGAACACATTGATTAGTAACCGGAGGAACGACACTATCAGTCGCATTTTCAGGCAACGAAACATGCACTTTTACAGCGTCTGTAGGGTCAATTGAATAGTCTTCCAGATAGAAAGCCAAACCACTGTAATCTGGCACCCCAGGTTGAGTAAACTTATCCGGATTTGCCAGCGCATTGCCTCCAGCGCCCAGCAGCGCGAGACTAATGCATGATGCGATTGTTTTTTGATTAAGTTTCATTTGGAACATATTTCCTTCCTTAAGGTTAGTGATTGGGAGCCAACATTGCCCGATATCGGTCCAACATGAATCATCCCTTGTTTCATTGAGACGGATATTAGAATCCCCATTTTCCGCCGATCGCCAAGCTTGAGAGTCTGCCAGAACGCAATTACTGCGTGACGTATTGCTGCACTAAATGTGGTGAGGCCGACTCTCCTGAACAGGATTCTATCTATTCTTGACCATTAAAATGTGACTACAGTCTATAAACAAGAAGTGGAGTCAACAATGGTCGTCAAATCCAGACAAAACGTTAAATCAGTCACACTTTTAACGTTGATAGATAGTTCAGTTGGAATCAACTTCACCGTCTTATCCCAGACTTTTTACAGGCAGCTTATGTGAGCGTATTATGAGCGCCCGTTCCAAACCACCAAGCTTCGCCTCAAAACTGCAGGTTTTAGACCTAACCTTGTTAACATTTTGAAACAATTAGGTTTTTAACAAAAACAAAAAACAATGCTAAAACTATTCAGTCAATACCAATCCAGGCTTTATCCATTTCTTGCGGTTGCCGATCAAGCGCTTCAAAGCGTCATTAACCTGCTCACCAATATTTTTCTGATTCGCTATGCCACTAAAGCAGAATACGGTGTTTACGGTATTGGTTTCACCTCAGTTTTACTGTTTATGGGACTAGCGCATGCACTCTTTAGCCTGCAAATGACTGTAATCGCTCCTGACAAACCCGAAGTTGAGCGTCATCGTTATTTCGGCAGCATGTTCATATCCATGTCGGTAGTCATCTTGGTCTTTTCAGGGCTAGCTTTATCCATTGCCACATTGACTGAAGGACTCATCCCACAAAGCTACCGTGTGCTGATTGGTATTGTCGCGCTTTCTACCCCCGGTGTATTGATCATGCAATTCATGCGTCAATATTTGTACTTTTATAATATGGCTTTTCGAGTACTCGTCTTTGATTTTGTTTTTCTAATCCTATACATCGGACTACTATTAATTCTGTTCTACTATCAAGCTGAAAACCTTCACTACTGGGCATTGCTTCTCAATGGCGGAATAGCTTTGATGATTGGCATAGTCGCTATCTATTTAAATTTACAGTTAAAATTTACAGAATCCTTATCTTTGGCTAAATCTAGCTTTATAGAGGCTTGGCATAGTGGTTCGTGGGCAATTCTTGGATCTCTTCTCACCGTGTTGCAAACTCAAGGGTACGTCTATCTCCTTGCAATTTTTAGAGGACCGGCAGCTGTTGCTGAAATGAATGCCGCTCGGTTATTCCTCTCTCCTTTACTGGTGATGTCTAGTGGGTTTTCCAAGGTCATGATCCCAAAAATGGCGCTGCTAAAATCTGCAGGGAAAATGAACAGCGCAGTCAGTCTGGCGCTCAAAGTGATGGTCATGCTGATTGTCTTTCTATGTTTTTATTTGGTGTTCATCGCTTTAAGCTGGGATTGGCTTGCCGAATTCATGTCTGACAAAGGATATGAAAATCTTTGGATTCTAGTGATACTTTGGGGCGTATATTTTCTCAGTAACTCTGTTGTCAACGCACCGAGTGAACTTTTGCAGATCACACGTAAATTTAGATTCCTTACGCTTGCTGGTATGGTAACTGCTGCAATAGTGTTGGCAGGTAGTATTCCTGCAATTATTTATTTTGGCGCTGTTGGCGCTGTCATCATGCTGATACTGGGTGAACTTGGACTCGCTGTAATACTCTGGTCTCGATTTGAAACTGTGAGAAAAGA
>CAZUAW010000368.1:0-2308 GCA_964618535.1 uncultured Thiotrichales bacterium | reverse complement strand
TGGACCCGGCCGAGCTGCGCCACCTGATTGACCGTTCGCGCGAAATCCACACGGCGCTGCACAACGACAAACAGCGCACCGGACCGGAAGAGGACGTCTACCGATTTGCCCGTGCATCCGTGGTGGCCGACCGCGATTTGCCCGCCGGTCATGTGATCACCGAAACCGACATCTGGGCACGGCGCCCCGGATCGGGTGAAATTGCGGGGTACGAGTTTGACAAGGTGATTGGAAAAAAACTGATCCGCGCAGTGAAATACAATGAGCAGCTGAAATGGGCTGATTTCGACATATGATACAGCTTTGGAAATTGCGTAGAGAAATAAACCGGTTAGGGCAGCAATTAAAGGCTATTCCAGAATTCATTTGGGAACCGGCTGCTCAGCGTAGACACAACAGAGCTTTTGAGGTGGGGTTTCCAGTGCATAAGGGTATACAACCTCTTGGCAAGAAAGTAGCACTTTTATTAATTTATCAACCCTACGGTATTCAAAAAAGCATTCTGGAAACATGCGCCTATTTACAAGACCAGGGATTTACTCTGTTTATTGTTGCGAATACTCCATTGACGCCGCTCGACCTAGACAACTTGTATCCACATGTTTGGCGTGTCATTGAGCGCCCTAATTTTGGGTATGATTTTGGTGGGTATCGCGACGGAATCAAAACATTGTGGAAATGGAAAGTGATACCGGAATCCCTATTGGTTTTGAACGACAGTATATGGTTTCCGATCTTGCCAAAACAATCACTCATACATGATTTAGAACAATCACAGGCAGATATCACCGGAACAATTCCCCGCCGGAAAGGAAGTATTTTCTTTCTGGAATCATATTGTTACCTTATTAATAAAAGCACGTTCAGTTCTGCTGAATTCCGCCAATTCTGGAACCAACTTCGATTAACATCAAACAAATATAAGGTGATCCGTAGAGGAGAGCGCGGCCATAGTGAAGCTATGATCAAGGCAGACCGTAAATTGATCGGCCTATATCCACCGCAAAAATTCAAATCCGAAATCGCAAAAATGAACGATGATTTTCTTTACAAAACAGTTCTTTACGGAGCCCACACAGATGGTAAAATCGAAAAAATGCGTCAATTATTATTAACACAAAAAACCGACTCCAATTGGCGAAGCAAGGTACTGACCTATATCGATCATGCCCTAGAACGCGGGCAAAGCTACAGCAGTTTTCCTTATGCAATGATAAACATGTTCCAGTATCCCATTCTAAAGAAAAGCAACGATCATGTCGCAAAACTCTGGCGGAGAGCCTATTTACGTGGAGTTGACGCAGGTGACATCCTCGCCCCCTCAACTTCAATCATGGCAGAAATACGCTCTAAAGTAAAATCCGACAAATTGTGATACAAGGGATGGCGCTGGTGCTAGGTTTTATATAAGTATTGACTGTGAAACATATTTACGAACGTTTGGAAATGAGTGATGGGTCTGTATTTTAGCACACTTTACAGGGCGCGTAGTTTGCGACCTGTTTTGCGTTTCAGAGGTTTGAAAGTCCCCGTTTCCGGACCGCACATCAGCCGCTCCGTTTGGAAACATTTATGGAAAGGCGATTATGAAGCGCCCGAAATATTTGCACTCCAGAATCTGTTGAAATCTGGGGATTCAGTTCTGGAACTGGGAACCGGTATGGGGGTTGTATCATCCATTGCAGCCAAGCTGCACCCGGACATAAAAATTGAAGCCTACGAAGCCAATCCAGACTTGATTGAACCCATCCGCTGCTTGCACAAGATGAACAGGATAACCAATATCAACATCCACAACGCAATTTTGCTACCAACGGAAAACCAAACATTTCGAAAATTTAACCTGCACGAAAAATTCACAGAAAGCTCGATCAAAGAAGAGATTTCTAGTATCCGGAGCATTGATGTTCCTGTTCAGGATTTTCGGACAGTTCTAAACAAGATACGTCCAGACGTTTTGGTGTGCGATATCGAAGGTGGTGAAGAGGAACTATTCGTCGGCGTGGATTTGAGAGGTATTCGTGCAGTCGTTCTAGAACTGCATCCAGAGGTCGTATCACGCCTAGCAATTAAAGTTATTTTTGATGTTTGCGCTCGTGCAGGTCTTTACCCACGCATCGAGTATTCGTCAGAGCGAGTTGTGGCATTTGAAAAAGTGGGAGCCGCTAGTACTACAGCGGAGCACACTAAGTAATGAAGGCGACCCTTCAGTCAGGCAAGACGAAATCCATCCTCTTCGTCACCGGAACCCGTGCCGATTTTGGCAAGCTGGAGCCGTTAGCGCTGGCCGCACGCGATGCGGGCTTTG
>CAZUAW010000367.1:0-2312 GCA_964618535.1 uncultured Thiotrichales bacterium | reverse complement strand
AACCCCGGCATTGTAATCTCCGTCTACTATATATTCACGTAGCTTAACAAATATACATGTCAGGCAATCATTACTCCGATGGAATAATGATATTGCTACCGCGATAAATCGATATTTCTCCTGATTTCTCAAAAAGTGAAAGTTCTGAAAAACTATTAATCACGGCTTCTTCAGCATTTTCCAGTGTTACCCAGATGAGTAAACAATCATTGAGTCTACCGCCAAAATTCTTAAATACTTCCGCCAGTAACGGTGCGCGAAAAGGAAAATACATAAAAAGTATAACTGGACCTGCTGGAAGTTTAAATTCCAGCGCGTTAATGTTATGCGCCTCAATCGTGTCACATTGCCGCTGTGGATTGCGATAGCTAATTATATTGCGCTTAATTACTTTCGCCAGATACGTATCATACTCAACACCGATAATGCGTTTAAAAGCGAATGATGAAGCTACAAATAAGACCTTTCCTTTGCCAGCACCAATATCAATAAAGGTATATTCAGCAGGATTTATCGGCACCATTTTAAGTGCATCTAAAAGCGTTTGACTTTCACTTGGCTCATAGCGAATTGCGTGACGCTTTTCTACTTCTGCGGGGCTCATTTCCGAAACATGTAAACGCTCAGCTGTATCGACATTATATTTTTTATCAAAATCAAGCCTCTCCTGACGATAGTCAATCCATCGTGGTATGAATCGATCTCGAATCTCCCCGAATGTGAATGCAGCAGCAAGACGAACTGACCGATAAAATCCTAGTTCGGGCTGGTGAAATTTCATGTGGCGAATAAAGCGAACCAATAGGTTTGGTTTATTTTCAGCTTGAACTTTTTGAGCGTGGTACATAGAGAACTCAGTCAAATACATAAATTGGGCTTACCTCCTGAGAGTTCCATTTTTGTTAATAGTTCACAGAACGGTACTAAAAATATTTTAATGTCTGTGACATATGTTACATAAAACTTCACTTTGCCAAGTACTTTACTCAATCTTTAAGAATTTAATTTAAGTTAATTCAACTGAGTAATTGCGACGAATTCTCGACTGGTTCTGCAACTCACCGGTTTTGCTGTAGGTTTCTGGTGATAAACATTAGCACCATCACTACCAACACCAGCAAAGCAGTTCCCATTAAGAGTGCGTAATCCTCTAGCTGGAGCAGAGAATAAAGCACAATATATAAACTGGTGAGGAGAACAAATATTACTGCTGTTCGGTTTAAACTTTTTAGTGCTACCAGTGTATAAAATGTGATCATGCCGATGGTTGTTGATGCTGCGACAAGGTAGGATTTTATAAATTGCATGTGTTCTGACAATGACAGCAGTATGAGAAAAAACAAACTCAAGGCAATACCGATCAGCCCATACTGTACATAATGCAACTTTGCCTTAACGGTTAATTCAAAAATCAAAAAAGTCAGAAAGGTCAAACCAATAAACAAAATACCGTATTTCACCGCACGAGTGATTTGCGAATAAAGTGAGACGGGCTCAAACATTCGAACCCCAGCCGTGAATTCATACAGGTTTAATCTACCGGTACTGGTAATCATTTTTTGCCGCATCACTCTGGTACTGACGGCATCTATTGCGGGTTCCCACCGCATCGGCGCATCTGCATCATCATGCGACCATTTCTGCGGGTAATTTCTAGCCAGATGAGGGATTTCCCAATGAGCAATAAAACCATCGTCAGTTATCGTATGTTCTGCCGGTAAAACGCTGCCAAGAAAACTTGGGTGAGGCCAGCTCGATTTAATTTTAACCTTGGTGGTTTCACCAAAAGGGGCAAACATAAAACTGCTGCTACCATTAATATTCATGGAAACTTTCAGGCTATGGCTACCCTCGGGAGAAAAATCATCAATCACCGCGTGATAGCCCTGATGAAGTGCAGTTAAATCAGTGCCCGGTGCCAGAGTTTGTTCTGCACCGTCCCAGTTCAATGATGAGACATTATTGATCGCCCGCGTATCGCTCAGTCCAATCGTTACATAGGCTTTGTCCCAATGAATTTTGTCGATATTTTCTGACAAAACACTGACATCGGGCGCAGCAAAACTTGCATCCACATTTATATCGGCGGTGTAAACTAGCGAATTATATATTCCGCGCTTCCGAAATTGTTCTCCGAGATCAATATCCAGTGATAATTTTTCCGGCAAAAATTTTGCTGAGTGTTTGCTATAGAAAATTTTATCAATAGTCTGAGTTTTACCCGATTTTTCCGTCACCGTTTCTTGCTTGAGAATTTTATCGGTATAAGGGATAACCAGAACCGGTGCCAGCAATACCTGTTCACCGCCCCA
>CAZUAW010000366.1:0-2314 GCA_964618535.1 uncultured Thiotrichales bacterium | reverse complement strand
GAGGAATCTATTTTTTGGTGATGCTTATTTTGTTAAAAATTTTCAAAACTGATAATTTTCTTAAATTTCATTGAGTGCTTGTGGTATGTCAATTGACAAGAAAATTTACACTGGAAATAACCTTCGCTCGGGACGATATTCTATAGCTGGGCAAATTTATTCGCTAACTTTTGTCACTCAGAACCGAGACTGTATTTTTGATGATTTATTTGCGGCTCGGCAGGCCATTTTAAATCTTCATGCCGAGGCTGTTGATAAAAGAGTTAAGACGCTCGCTTTTGTTGTCATGCCTGATCACATGCATTGGTTAATGCAGCTAAAACCGGGAGCTGATCTTTCAACATCTGTGCGTATTTATCGTTCTAAGGTGAGCCTTGGTGTGGGCGCTAAGATTTGGCAAAAAGGTTTTCATGACCGTGCCTTGAGAAGGGATGAGGATTTGGCGAATGCTGCAAGATATATTATTGCGAATCCGGTACGAGCAGGTATTGTTGATCGGGTAGGTGATTACCCACATTGGGATGCTATTTGGGTATGAGGGTTTACACAAAATGCCGCCGATTTATTTTTGTAGGAGCCCAGCTTGCTGGGCGAATTGGGTTGCGGGGTTGTTCGCTCAGTGAACTGAGCTCCTACAGGTGTGGCGTTTTGTTTTGGGTTTGGTTGGGTTTGGTTGGTTTGTCTTTGTAGGAGCCTAGCTTGCTGGGCGAACGGGGCTATGGGAGTTGTTCGCTCAGCAAGCTGAGCTCCTACAGGGAGTTCCTGTGTAAGTTGGCGCTGCCATCTGCAACTACGTTATTAACCTGTCAGTTGTTCTACAATACTTCTGTATTCCATTCCAGAAAGGTCACAATAGCGCCAATTAAAATGGCGACAACTGCGTAAAGGGTATGCCCATACATGAATAATAGACTGCCATTAATCATTAATGATGCACCAAGAAAATAGAGCGTTAGCCCTGGCACCAAATCATGCTTTTTATTCTTGGCTCCAGAAACTATTAAACTGATACCAGTAATGAACAAACTGATGGCAAACACAGCCCACATAATTTGAAAAAGTGCTTGATGGGAAAGGAATGAGAATTCCCCTTCAGCCATTTGCGGCAGCAAAAATGCCAGCATGGTTGAGATTCTTAAGATACCAGCAGCGCCAATGATGGCAATGATGGCTCCGAGTATGGTTATTTTTGAATTGCTTGTTCGGTTAAGTGTGGCGGTTGGCATGGCTATTCTCTTGGAGTATTTTTAATACTTCTATTATAGCGTAGAGGGCTAGGTTTATTTTTGACCTTACGGGGAAGGTAACTTTAAGCGCTATGCTTTTTGAAGATTAACGTGCCATTAGTGCCGCCAAAGCCAAACGAATTGGACATGGCTAAATTAATTTCAGCATCGCGCGCCTGATTTGGCACATAGTCAAGATCACAATCTTCACTTGGATTTTCGAGATTGATCGTTGGGGGTATTACGCTGTCACGCATGGCGAGGATGGAGAAAACAGCTTCGACACCGCCTGCCGCACCCAGTAAATGACCTGTCATGGATTTGGTCGAACTCACTGCAACCTTATGTGCGTGATCGCCAAAAGCGGTTTTAATCGCCAGTGTTTCACCAAGATCACCGGCGGGTGTGGAGGTTCCATGTGCATTGACGTAGTCGATTTCTTCGGGATTAACGCCTGCATCGTTCATGGCATTGCGCATACACTTAGCAGCGCCTTCACCACCTTTGGATGGCAGGGTCATGTGGAATGCATCGCCGCTCATGCCAAATCCAACAATCTCGCAATAAATATTCGCGCCGCGAGCCTTAGCATGTTCCAGTTCTTCGACCACGACAACGCCGGCACCATCGCCCAGAACAAAACCATCGCGATCCTTATCCCATGGGCGGCTGGCAGTTTCAGGAGAATCGTTGCGTTTAGATAACGCGCGAGCTGCAGCAAATCCACCTAAGCCTAATGGCGTGGAGGACATTTCTGCACCACCGGCAAACATCACGTCGGCATCACCATACGAAATCATGCGTAAGGCATTGCCAATATTATGGGTTCCGGTTGTACAGGCTGTTACGGTTGAAACATTTGGCCCCTTAAGACCTAAAATGATCGATAAGTTTCCAGAGATCATATTGATGATGCTGGAGGGTACAAAAAATGGGGATATTTTACGCGGTCCGTTTTCCAGTAGCGCGATGTGATTACGCTCGATACCGCCAATCCCGCCTATGCCAGAGCCGATAGAGACGCCAATTCGTTCTGCGTTTTCTTCGGTGATTTCAAGGCCAGAATCAGCGAGTGCATCAATAGATGC
>CAZUAW010000365.1:0-2320 GCA_964618535.1 uncultured Thiotrichales bacterium | reverse complement strand
TTAGGGCATCTCTATTTATTCAGAATGAGATAGATTGAGAATCAGGAATTTCAAGAGCAAAGCGCTAAGTGACTGTAATAGCGGGACTATTGCGGTTACTTAGTAACGCAGCTATTGGATATCCTAAACTCAAGATACTCATTCTGAATAAATAGAGGTGCCCTTTACTGTTCTCAGTTAATTTATAACGGATACTCATGTCCTCAATAGACAGTTGGTTAGATTCCCAAGAGCTCACCGGTCCGGCGCGAACCTTCGCAAAGTTCTGTTCCACGGAGCTTGAACGCCGCAGCAGTGAAGAAGATTTTGATCCAGAGATTTTTGATGAAGCGGTGAAGCTGGTGCTACGCAAGCTTGGCGCGCTCGATCAGGAAGGCATGCAATGATCATTCATCGTATTCAAGCCGAAAATTTCCTCAAATACGCTGATCTCGATATTGATAACTTACCCGCCAAGGGTTTAATTGCTGTCAGTGGTCAAAATGAATCGGGGAAAACCTCTATTGGTGAAACACTGTGTTTTGCGCTTTTCGGACGAACCTTCACTCTGCAACTGGACGATCCCCACAAGCTGATTCGCTGGGGTGAATCACAATGCTCAGTCACGGTTAATTTCTCTGGCAAAGACGATTCGGCTTATCAAATAAAACGTTACTTAGATGACGAAGGCGCTTACGGCGCTCGTCTGGTTCGTGATACTGATGGCGCTATTATTACTAAAGGTGTTGATCAAGTAGATGCCGAATTACAGCGTTTGATTGGTTTTGGCTATGACGAATTTATCGAGTCATTCTATCTGGCGCAGCGAGAGCTAAGTACGCCTCATCCGCATAGCCATACCATTAAGGTAATGGCAGGTGTCGCGCCACTTACCGATGTCGCATCTGGGTTAGTGGGATCAATCGATGATGAAAAAGTACTTCAATCACAGACCAGCAATGACTACCAGGATGCGCAAAATTCACTCGATGAGTTAGGGATTAATGAGCAATGGCATCCACAACTCAATAGCGCCCGTGACAATTTCCAAGCTCAGTTAGATCAAAAACTAGGGTTAACGGATCGGCTCACTACAGTTGCGGAAGGCTATCGAGATGGCTTACCTAAACTCAAATCTGCACGCTGGGCCAGAAATATTGCACAATTTCTAGGTGTAGTCTTCTTGCTCGTAGCTGCAGCGCTTTGGGTGATATGGGGTCTCTATCAATGGTTTCCTGACTACGTCGAAGTTGACAAATCCACCCAACTGGTGACGACTTATATTCCAGACTGGGAGCAACGCTATAAGGCCTGGTTACTACCGTTGGCGATATTATTCTCGGCGTTATTTTTGCTGGAGCTGGTACTGCTGTTTAAAATGCGCGGCAAAGTGAAGCGCCTCCAAGAGCAAGTGGCGGAGCTGCCAGAACATCTGGATGTCATTCGTCTGGACAATCAACGCTCCTCAGATCCGTTACCTGATGCTATTGAGTCATTGGTAGAAGCCCCTTCTGAAGCGCTGAAGGAGGATGATGAAGCCGCTTTAAGTATCAATTTTCTCCCCCGTATTAAGCAACTTGAAACGCGCACCAGTACATTATCAGCAAACTTTGACGAAGTGACAGAGGGCGAAGCTTTTATCACGGCGCGGTTGGAACAAGATGCATCCCAAATTCAGCATCAGCTTGATTCACTCGATGTTGCCTTAACCCAGGAGCAAGGTCGGCTTGATTACGCAGCCCAATTATTTTCTGTTCGGGATAGCTTGAACATCAAACTTGCTGATCAAATGCATCGAATCAAGGTGCATGAGATGTCCAGTAGTTTACTGGATTCAGCGTCGCACCATCTATCACACCGGTTCAATCAATCTATTCTAAAATTGGCAGGTGAAGCACTACCCAAGTTTACCCAGGGACGTTATCAGCATTTAAAAATAGATGAGAATCTCGATGTACGAGTTTTTTCAAACGAAAAACACGACTTTATGGGGTTTGAAGAAATCTCCAGCGGTACTCAACGGCAAATTATGCTGGCATTAAGATTGGCGATGTCACAAGAGTTAATTTCGGCCATTGAAACTGGCCGACAATTCATTTTCTTTGACGAGCCTTTCGCATTCTTTGACCAGCAACGAATTAGGGAAACACTCAATGCCTTACCGGATTTCAGCGAAGAAATTAGCCAAATTTGGCTGGTGGCGCAGGAATTCCCTGATCAAGTCGATGTGGACTTACATATTGCCTGCTCGCGTGATGAGCGTTCATTTTTGAGTCGCTAAATTCTTTCAAAGCGAACTATTTGCGAAGATAGCTATCGAATTTACACTGGCGCATAGAAA
>CAZUAW010000364.1:0-2323 GCA_964618535.1 uncultured Thiotrichales bacterium | reverse complement strand
GTGTTCGTAAATTCACCGTGATTGGAGAATTAAAAAATAAAAGCCGGGACTTTCTCGCCAGTATTGGTTCATCGGGCGGACAAGATGCCAATAACCGTATCCTGCTGCCCTACCCTGCGGTACAGCAAATTAATGGCAATAAACGCATCAGTTATTTTCACGCCGAAGCGATGCAGCAAGGCGATGCAGAAAAAGCAGCTCAACAATTAATTCGCCACCTCAAGCGTCGCAACGGCAAGCATTTTAATTATAAGTCTGAAACCATGGCGAGCTATCTGAGTACCACTGATAGAATTCTTGGGGGTGTCGGTATTGTCGGCATTGTCGCGGCTTCCATTTCACTGCTGGTGGGCGGCATGGGTATTATGAATATCATGAGCACATCGGTGCTCGAACGTACCCGTGAAATTGGCCTTCGCAAAGCACTGGGCGCTCGACGTAGCGATATACTCTGGCAGTTTTTATTAGAGGCTGTGATTATTTCTGGTATTGGCGGATTAATTGGTCTACTACTGGGTGGAGGCAGCAGCTTTATCATTGCAAAATTCACAAACTTCCCACTCATTCCTTCGCCGCTGGCAATTATTGCTGCGTTATTGGTGTCAGTGCTGGTAGGAATATTATCGGGCTATCTGCCAGCTAGACGCGCTGCCGGATTACACCCGGTTGAAGCTTTACGCTATGAATAAACGTCTTAAAAAAACAGCGCCTAGCGAACAACAAAACGGCTTTTCACTTGCTCTGAAAGTTCGCCGTTATCGACTTTAGTCACTAAAATATATTCACCGGTATCCGCATCAACCGGCAAGGTGAAATTCCAGGTGAGTGTAATATCTCCGCCATCGAGCTGTTTAATTTTTGGCTTGCCAAATTGAATGGTTTCTTTACCCATTATCAATGAACGCGAAATTTTCAGTTCTACCGGAACATCTGTACCCAGTGTGTATGCAGTGAGTTTAATTTTAGAGGTCACTTTTTCGCCGGAGTTCAAGCGGTCTGGAGAGACGGCCCAGGAACTAATCAACAATGAATCAGATTCAGCATATTGCTGCGACTTTTGTTTTGTTGCGCGCTGATTTGTAGCCACCTGCGTTTCATCCGCTGGGGGTTTTTTCAATATATGGTTAACCTGATAGCCGAAGTTATTAATGACAGAGCAAGACAACACAAATGGCATCAACAACAAAATTAAAATAATTTTAGTTTTCATATTTCACTCTTTAAAAAATTGAATATCACGAAACTTATTCAATCAGGAAAATTTTATCTCTCACGCGACTAACACCATCGTACTGCTCCACCAAAACCAGGACGGTTTGTTTGGTTAGCAGGTCTGAAACTACGCCTTTTAATGTCACAACACCATCCGCATCGGCGATCACGTTAAATCCATCAAAGCCACTGTCGCTCAATATGATACTGAGTTGCTGCTGTAATTCTTTCGCGGAATCGCGATCCGCAACATCAATGCTTTTCTCAGCTTTTGGATCATCTGTATTCACACTAGCTGCTTGAGCCTGCTCACCATTCAATGATAATGGCAGACTTTCTTCGGCAAGATTCGATTTAAGATTACCTATCGATAATGCCAGCATATCAGGATTAATTTCTTCTACCTTAGCCACTTGTATCAATGCAGCCTGATCTAGTCTGGGCAGGGTTTCCGTCACATTTGATACTAACGATTCATTTTTTTGCCCTTGATCTTTTTGCCCATGATCAATGATCATGGGTGCCTGAGAAGGTGAGGCTATGACTGGGGCTGAATCATTGGAAAAATACCATATTGAAACGCCTACCAAAGACACTACCATTGCAAGAACACCAAGTCTGGCACTCGTTCCTTTTTTTCTTTCTGGCGATAGCGTCTTAGATCCCTCAGTAACGTCAACCGAACCATTAGAAGTTACCCCAGCTGCTAATCGTGAATCGCTTTCGTCTGCATCCGTATCAACAACTTCAACCTCAGGACGAAATTCTTCCAAATTATCGTGTGCCACATCTTCTACAAACACAGCATCTTTCGATGGAGAGGCTATTGAAACAGGATTATTTAGATCAACACCGTCAACTTCACAAAATTCAGCGCTGCCGGGGTTTTGGGTGCCGCATTCAGGACAGGTTTTAAATAATCTACCGCGGCTCTGGCGTGCATCGTAATCACGCGAAAACGCATCCTGTTGTCGAGCTTTGCCAAAAACTGTTCGGGCTGAACCTTGCAGCTTTGCAAATTCAGGTTGTTTTAATTGTGTAGTCATAAGTTAAAATGTCAGCAATTGTCACAAGCAATTAGGGTAATAAAATCACAATCAGCTATTCTAGC
>CAZUAW010000363.1:0-2332 GCA_964618535.1 uncultured Thiotrichales bacterium | reverse complement strand
AAAGCTCAAAGAGGAGCTAAAAAATAAGCTCAAAGGTATTTTTTAGTCATTTTAGACCAACGATGACTCCGCATAAAAATCTCACAGGATTTTAGCGCCAATATTGGGAAGCCTCTATGCCTTGCTGCTATGCGTATTGATCATATGACTCAACAAACACTAAAAACACTTATAGCCGGCTATCTTGGCATAATATTGCTGTCCACCTGCCCAGGCAGCCACTGTGCAGGTTGATTCAGAAGAAGGTACGTTTTATCTAAATCTACGGTTTCAATCAGAACTGCTGCCAGACGCACTCATCACGCTATTAACTGACTACGAAAACCTGAATCAGGTGAATCCCGCGATTACAAAGAGCGAAGTCATTACCCCCAATAATGGCAACAAAAAAATCGTCTGGAAACAAATCAAAGGCTGTATCACCTTCTTTTGCCGTGAGCTCGAACATACCGAATACGTCACTGAGTCCGAAAATAAAATCACTATGATGACGATTCCCGAAAAAAGCGATTTTGAAATGGGCCATTCAAGCTGGATGATAATGCCTGGCGCTACCGGTTCCCGAGTAAAATTCAGCTCAGTGTTGAAACCTTCGTTTTCATTGCCTCCCTTGATAGGCAACTGGTTGATGAAACAAAAACTTCGGGATGAGTTGCATCAAACTGCCCGCTTGCTTGGCGACATCGACGCAGAATAATAAAAAATCCGCACCCATTCGCCATTGGTATACTTAGCGGCTAAATTGTCTTAAGAAGCCTTCACAGTGCTACAGACCCAATCGTGTCTAAAAAACCCCCATTTTCCACCGCACTACTGAGCTGGTTCGATCAACATGGTCGTAGCAATCTGCCTTGGCAAATCAATCCAACGCCCTACCGTGTCTGGATATCCGAGATCATGCTGCAACAAACGCAAGTGGATACCGTCATCCCCTACTTTAAGCGGTTTATGCTCAGCTTTCCCGATGTAGCAACGCTGGCTAATGCATCTCAGAATGAAGTACTCAGCCATTGGTCAGGACTAGGCTATTACGCAAGAGCAAGAAATCTGCACAAAGCTGCGCAAGTCATTATCAGCCAGTTTGGGGGGGAGCTGCCGGCAGACCAGGCCGACCTGGAATCACTATCTGGAATTGGGCGCTCGACCGCTGGGGCGATTCTGTCGCTGGCATTCAAACAACGCGCCGTGATCCTTGATGGCAACGTCAAGCGCGTTCTGGCGCGCTACCACGCCATCGATGGCTGGCCAGGGCACACCCAAGTTGCGAAGACCCTATGGGAGCTTGCTGAACAACACACACCGGATGAGCGCAGCGAATCCTACACTCAGGCAATTATGGATTTGGGCGCAACGCTCTGCACCCGCTCAAAGCCTGATTGCGACCTTTGCCCCATGCATCAGCACTGTCAGGCACGAAAGCTTAGCGATCTAGGCAACGCCAGCCCACAAGACTGGCCCGGGAAAAAGCCCAAAAAAACCAAACCCTCTAAAACCAGCGTGTTCCTAATACTGGAAAACTCACGACAAGAAATACTGCTTTTGCATCGCCCTCAAAGCGGAATCTGGGGAGGCTTATGGAGTTTTCCTGAGCTAGAAAATGATAGCGATATTGCAACCGCCATCGCCAAACAGCACCAGCTTAAACTCAATTCACAGCAATACTGGCCGCCTCTCAAACATCAATTTACCCATTTTGAGCTGAACATCACCCCGATTCACTGCCAGATAGAACACCTACCCGGCATCAAGGAAATAGCAACAGGCTCAGCACTCTGGTATAAAATCGACCAAATACCGCCTGGTGGCATGCCAACACCCGTAATGAAACTGTTAGCCCAATACCAGGAAAACCTGAATCTACGAGGAACGCCCAATGACACGCATGGTTAACTGCACCGTCCTAAAAAAAGAAGCCGAAGGGCTGGATCGTCCCACCTACCCCGGTGAGCTAGGCAAAAAAATATTTGAAAACGTCTCCAAAGAAGGCTGGCAGAAATGGGTTGGACACCAAACCATGCTGCTCAACGAGTACCGCCTAAGCCCCATCGACCCCAAAGCCCGCAAGTTTCTTGAAGAAGAAATGGAAAAATTCTGCCTCGAAGGCGGCCCTGGCGACGTCAGTAACTGGACAGCTCCCAAAGCCTAAATAACCCACTCCGCAACCGTTAAGCATAATGATGCTTGACGGCGCGGCTCGAAATCGCTTTAATAGCGCCCCTTCGATGTTCATACATCAACCCACCTGCAAAAAAATGGCCAGGTAGCTCAGTCGGTAGAGCAGGGGACTGAAAATCCCCGTGTCGGCAGTTCGATTCTGTCCCTGGCCACCATT
>CAZUAW010000362.1:0-2334 GCA_964618535.1 uncultured Thiotrichales bacterium | reverse complement strand
CGACCATGCTTTCTGAGCCAAACTAAAACGGTGGATCTTCCTTGAATTCCATAACCGGCTTGAGCTTGTTTATAAGTCATTTCGCCTTTTTCGACCTGCTCAACAATGGACAGTTTAAAGGCAAGAGAATAATCGCGCTGGGTGCGCTTTGTTTTTGATGTCATTACTTTTTCCTTCTCTGCTAGGAAAAAGTGTCAACCTTATTCAGGACGGGTCAATCAGAAATAAAAAAGCCGCTTGAAAGCGGCTTTTAGAATTTGGCTCCCCAACCTGGGCTCGAACCAGGGACATACGGATTAACAGTCCGCTGTTCTACCAACTGAACTATTGGGGAATAATCATCAACGAATTGATGGAGCGGTATTATAGTAGATAATTAGCTCTCAGCAAGAGTTTTTTACAAAATTCTGTCATTTTTTACACCTGCTCCACTAATACCGCTATGATGCACAAAACCCGTTTTATATATAGAGAAATTGAACGTCTTCTTTCATGCCTAAGTATCTAAAAAGCTTTTTGACACTCGTCATAATCCTAGGTGTTGGTTTAAGCATTTATTCCATAGTAAAACAATCTCAGCAACAAGATATTGAAGTAGCAATTCCTTACAAAGGTATTGATTCAAACAATATCGCCATCCTTGTAAATCAATCGGATCCTCTCTCAATTAAAACAGCAGAGCTATATTCTCAACTGAGGAACATTCCTAGAAAACATATTTTTTACGTCGACTTTCCTCAAGAAAGCAAAATATCTCCCTATGAATTTCAAAAGGAATACTTAAAAATAATCAGACAAGTACCTCAAGAAATTGAAGGATTTGTTGCTACCTGGCAAAAACCCTATCGTGTAGGCTGCATGTCCATAACCAGCGCCTTAGCTTTCGGCTTTGATAAGAAATGGTGTAAGCAAGCAAAGAAAGGTTGCTTTAAAACAGCAAACAACCCCTACTTTGCTTCAAACACCAACACGCCCTGGAAAGACTTAAAGATGAGACCCAGCATGCTGCTGACATCAACGGGATTTGACAATATAGAGGCTCTAATCAAGCGAGGTGTTGAATCCGACGGCACACGACCAAAAGGAAAAGCTGTATTAATGAGAACCAAGGATTCAAGGAGAAGTTCTCGATGGCCCATATTTAAAGAGTTTTCTGAAAATTTTGTCTATAACCCATTATTGGATGTTTTCTATATAGATGCTTCAACTCCCGAAGAGAAAGACTACCTAGAAAACCAAGAATCGGTCATGTTTTATCAAACTGGACGAGTCCAGGTTCCCAACATAGAAACAAACGAATACTTGCCCGGTGCTATTGCTGATCATTTAACTTCATTTGGTGGCAAAGGAAGCTCACGATCCGGGCAAATGAAAATTTATCGCTGGCTTGAAGCAGGAGTAACAGGGTCTTACGGAACGGTTGTAGAACCTTGTAATTTTATTGAAAAATTTCCCAATCCTGCCGTTCTGATTCCAAACTACTTAAAAGGGGAAGCACTCATTGAATCTTACTGGAAATCAGTTAAACAACCGGGAGAAGGTTTGTTTATAGGAGAACCCCTTGCAAGACCCTACGACTTACATTCCGTTAGTTTTCTCAGTGGTCATCTAAAAGTGTTAACCAATCGACTCGAAGTTGGTAAAAAATACGAATTATTGGAATGGGTCGATGAAGATCAGCAATACCGCCCGATTGATGCCAGATTCATTCGTACCGGAAACCATACTCACGTTATATCTGCTCGAAATGTGGAATCAAAAAAGTTACTCGTTAGACAAGTTAAGAATTAATCTAATCCTGATTGAAGCAATTGCTGAATCTCTTCGAAGGATTTAGGCCTGCTAAAATAATAGTCTTGTACTAAATCGCAACCAATACTCTTTAAGATTTCTTTTTGGACTTCCTTTTCGACCCCTTCTGCGAAAGGCGTCATCTGCATTTTTTGGGCGAGGAACATCACTATTTCTGTAATTGATTTGGCCGCATCCGTCTCGGCTATGTCATCAATAAAAGCTCTATCTATCTTAATTTTATCTACGGGTAGATTCGCTAAGTGGGTCAAAGAAGAATAGCCTTTACCAAAGTCATCAATCGCGACCTTACAGCCAATTTCCTTAAGAGATTCAAGCACACCTACCCAGCTCTTAGCATCATCCATAATCACGGATTCGGTTATTTCTAATTCAATGGAACTGGGTGACAAACCAAACTGATCAATGTACTTTCTCACCATTTCGTCAAAGTCACTCTTCTCAATCTGAACACCTGAAACATTCAGAGCTAACACACCGTCAAACAACCCTTGGTCTTTTAAAGTTCCGCAGATTCAACTT
>CAZUAW010000361.1:0-2361 GCA_964618535.1 uncultured Thiotrichales bacterium | reverse complement strand
GTCGTCATTTCCGCATAAAAAATGCACTATTCCTGATTTCCCTCAGTAACACTTCTATTTTTAGAGACGCCCTAAGGTTAAAAGTATCGGCCTGCGGTACCCAAAACAATTGTCGCCAGTCCAAGCAATGTATTAATCCCAACCAGAATGCGGATTTGCGCCAGTTTTTTTCCGCCTTCTGGCCAGTTTTCACTGGCAACGGCTTGCTTGAGGCGTCGATATGGGGCAAAAAACACATGCAGAAAAATCAGCATCATAAGAATGCCTAGACCAAGCATCATATGAATGTAAACTGGAACTTGAGAATACACTTTCATTGCCCATAGACCGGTAACCAGAATTGCAATAATTGCTGCCCAAACCCAGGGGAAAAAACGTTGGAAGGTGGCTACCCAGAGTTTTAGCCGAAACGGTGGCTCCAGTGTTTGAGCTGCCGCAGGGCGAACGCTGTGTACGCGAAGAACATGCCGCCAACCCAGATAACGACAGCGCTTAAGTGTATAGGGAGTAAAAATGATGGCATGGAGAGCTCCAAATGATGAATAAAGTAAACGATTACAAGGCGTGTATGATACACGTGATATGGGTTCAGAGTTCACTCGGAATTCAGGTGAGTGACATACTATGACCGTATTTGAAATCCAATAAAAATCAACAGGAAGGTAAATGCTAGGCCATCTAAAAGCCACCATTATTATAATGTTTTGCGTCGTTGCGGCGGCATTTTTTATTCGTCTGGTTGACCGAAATAAAAATATGGTTCCGCATGTCATCGCATGGGGGCTATTGATTCCGGTTATTTTCATGACGCAAAGCTACATCCTGATCATGATCATACTTGTGCTGTTGAAATTGCTTTATTTGAAAAATGACGAAGTTAAAAATATTTCAATGTTTTTATCATTGTTTGTTGTGCTGCCTTTTACGGTCCGATTCCCGCTAATTCCAGGGGTTAATCTCATCGACGTGTCGGTTGTACAAATGTTGGTGTTAGTGTTTTTTATACCCTTGTCTTTGAGGATTATTCGATCAGAAGAATTTAGTTTTCACAGATTGGATTTTGCGGCTTTAGCATTCATGCTGATTTTGCTGATCGGTAACTTTAGGGAAACCAGCGAGTATGAATTTACCTGGTTCCAAGCGTTTCGAGACAGTGTGGATATGATTCTAGTCACGGTGCTTCCGTACTTTGTCATTAGTCGAGGGTTAAGGAATATTCAGGCAATCGATTATGCGCTCGCAGGGCTGTTGTTTGGCGGTTTGACGATGGCATTTTTTGCGGTGTTTGAGGCTGTGCTGGTATGGCGGCCATATGTAGAGATTGGTGCCTTGGTTGGTACCATGCCTGGTATCGAATCGATGTATGAAATTCGGGGGCGATTTCTTCGTGTCACAGGGTCGTTAACGGGACCAATTACTTTTGGATTTTATTTGACGATTATTTTGGCAACCACGCTTTACTATCTGCGAAAAACAGGCAAGCCAGCCGTATTTATGGTTGGAATGATTGGGTTTTTGTTGCTGGTTATGTTTATGACGGGTTCGCGCGCTGCGCTACTGGGCGGGCTGTTATTTAGCGGACTCTATTTTTTGTATTCTCTCGATCGGACGACGCGTCGAGTTCTGGTTGTACCGCTGGTAATCGTCGCATTTGCTGGAGTATTTATTTCAGAGAGTATGCAGCAGGGGAGTGACACACCTGAATTAGAAGAAGTTGATCAATATGGTACTTTTGAATATCGGAAGCGTTTGTTTCAAACTGCGCTACAGGTAATCCCGGATAACCTTCTGGTCGGTACGCGTGAGTATCGTAATGATGATCGAATGAAAACCTTGATACAGGGACAAAATATCATTGATATGGTGAATGGGTTTATTCATATTACAATCGAGTACGGTATCGTCGCATTCTTATTGTTAATATTTATTCTGGCACGCTCTTATCGAGTGCTGACCAGTGCTAAATTACTAGAACTAGATCCGTTAGAAAATCCTGATGATGATCCACTAACCGAAATAGAAATTGATACGCCCACTGCTGAGTTTAATTTTAATGATATTGATAGCGAGGATGAAGAAAAGGTCGTGGATCCCGCAGTCTTGCAACGCTGGCGCTTATTTTTTGGTCAGGCGTTTGCTGCGCTGCTGGTATCGCTTTGTTTACAGTTTTCGTTTACCAGCTATAGCTCGACGATAGTTCCTCTACTGTGGATTTCGCTTGGCTTAATTCGTGCTTTTCAGCTTGGACTTATGCATAAAGAGCTGGATGAAGACGACGAAGATGAGTTTGATTTTGTATCTGTATAATCCCTAGCCCGGATATTGCATGAATTCATGAGAATCTCGCTTAATATATTGTTT
>CAZUAW010000360.1:0-2379 GCA_964618535.1 uncultured Thiotrichales bacterium | reverse complement strand
CATCTTTGGTTCCACCTGCGGTTTCGGCAGCCTGAGCTGTGCCGACAGTGACACCGTCTTTGCCTTCAACACCGGTATAAACCCAGGCACCTGGACCGAGTGATTCCATCGCAAACCAGGAACCGGTTCCATTGGGTGGACGTGTAAATCCGCCCTCTGCTTTTGTAACGCTCAAGGTTGCGGAATCGCTGAGTTCAGCCAATGACACATTGGGAGAAAACCACAAAGCGGCTAATGCCAGCGTAAAAAGAGGATGTCTAACCAAGCGGTTTTTTTTCATTTTAAATTTGTACATGTGATGGACTCTATAAAATTCTCTAAATACTGGATTAATCATTGAGCAACACTAAATTCAACAACGCATTTAAACAAACTTGCTGTTATTCATATTTCATCGTCAAACTCATACCAAATGAGTTTTGAAACATTTTAAATGAACCAAAATTAGAACCATCATCTGAAACATACGTTGGCCCGCTTTGCTCATTTTCATACGCGTGTATATAAGAAAAATTCAAAAATTTAGTATCCGATAATCCCCAGGTACCACCCAATGTTAAATGGCTCTGGGTTGCAGCGGGTGCAAGTAAATTAAAAATAATTTCGCGATTCTCATCGATTGGACTCTTGCCGTAATTCCAGCCAAAACGGAAAGCTAATGACGGGCTTAACGCAAAATTAACGCCTAATTTTGTGACTACCTGATCATCGTAACCAAAGCCTAGGCCTTCTTTTTGCCCAAGCTGCTGTGTATTTGGATTAAGCGAACCACTGGGGTCACCTGCAAGATTTGGCCCGATGTTACTGACAGAGCGGACACCGGTATAAAACGTTTTAGAGACATCTAAAGCAAAAGTAAATGGACCTAACCCGTAACTGATACCAATACCCGCGTTAGCAGGAATATCCAGATCACCATTTTCAGCAAATAACTCTTCGTAATCTTCATACTCTGACATATCAACTTCCGATGTATATACCAGACCAACTTTTAAGTTACCGTAATCACCTAACCAACCCACTCGGGCACCAAAACCATAGCTCCAGTCTTCACCCTGATTTGAAAAATCTTGATTGGTTCCAGAAGTCTGGGTAAATGGATCAAACAGATCCAGACCCGTGGCGCTAAATCGGCCAATAGCGGTTACTAAAGATAAACCCAGTGAATTGACCTTGTCAGATGATTGCCAGGCAACCGTCGGATTGACTTCCATAATGAGTAAATTAACACCCAAATCATCATTGATTTTTGGTGCCAAGGTTGGATCACCAGTACCAGCGGCAGCGGCCTGAAAAAAGTTCTTATCATAGACACTGGCTCCACCACCTAACGCGCCACCGTTAATACTGTAGGTCAGTCCACCATCATTTTTAAAGATACGTCCAAACGAAGGCATCGGATAAACATTATCTATTCCCCATTCGTCATTGTGGCTCTCAGCTGTAACAGAACCTAATCGCCCTTCTGCAATCGGGATAAAAAGATCACCGCCAACATCAAGCTGTGCTTTCATGCCAGCCGTGGTTGCAGGGTTTGCAAATCCTGATAATGAATCCAGACGGGTTGCGATGCCGACCCCGCCCATTCCGCGAGAGATATTTCCCGAACCAATCAGGAAAAGTCCATTGGTTGCGTTTGCAAGTGGTGATGCGCCAAAAATAGCGGCAGCAAGCAGTAGATTTCTTCCTCTCATTGGGGATTTACTCCTGATATCTAGAATTTATCTCTGGAACATACTCTAAGACTTGGATAATTAAAAGTTTTTTAAATATTTTTAAGCAACATTTTGGCGTAAGAGACTACCGGAGAAACGTAAAAACCGACCTTTCAATTGGCCTGCCACTCAAACAAAGTTGATAATCTCGGAATTCCTTCAAAACAAATACAAATATATGAATATTAAAATCCAGCTGGCCGAGTACGAGAACCCAAATCATCAGAAACTGATCCTCGATCTCATGGATAGCTACAGCAGAGATGCGATGGGTGGCGGGCAACCATTGTCAGAATTCACTCGTGCCAATCTACTCTCAGCACTGGCAAACATACCGACAGCATTTACCGTTCTCGCTACTTGCGATGGCAATCCAGCCGGATTAGTAAATTGTTTAGAAGGCTTTTCTACCTTTGCCTGTCGTCCGTTAATAAACATTCACGACGTCATCGTTAAATCTGATTACCGCGGACAAAACGTCAGCCAGTTAATGCTCGAGCAAGTCGAACTCATCGCCAAGAAACGCGGTGCTTGCAAGCTGACGCTGGAAGTTCTGCAAGGCAATCAAATCGCCCAGAATGCGTATGCAAAATATGGCTTTAGTGCGTACCAGTTAAATCCCGACATGGGGCAAGCACTATTCTGGGAAAAGAAACTTAGCTAG
>CAZUAW010000359.1:0-2399 GCA_964618535.1 uncultured Thiotrichales bacterium | reverse complement strand
TTAATTTCCAATGCGGAGTTTCCTATCATTATGGCTGGCAACGGAGTCATTCGTGGACGTGCTTCAAAGCAGTTACTCGCATTCACAGAAACTTTAAACATTCCGGTTGCGATGACTTTTATGGCCAAAGGGGCTATTCCTTTTACCCATGATAATTCCCTCGGATCAGTGGGTTTAGGCGCCAAGGATTATATTGCCTGTGGTTTTGATCGCGCCGATGTGGTGATTTGCGTTGGCTATGACATGGTCGAATATTCACCCGTCAACTGGAATGAAAATCAGGATAAAAAAATTATCCACATCGACACCATGCCCGCCGAAGTCGATGCACATTACATGCTTGAATGTGGATTAATAGGAGACATTGGAAATTCTTTGGGAAAAATGACCGCCATTGCCAGCAAGCAAAAAGAATTTCCGGCGACCGGATTACGACAAGCCATTGTCGAAGAGCTTAACGAACATGCAGAAGATCAAAGCTTTCCATTAAAACCGCAGAAAATTATCTGGGAGCTACGCCAGGCGCTTGCTGGACTTTCAATTCCGCTAAATGAATTGTATCAACCAAGAAAAAAGTAGGTTAAACATCAAGAATAGGTTTTTCCATAACCACTACTGCACACTTTCAGATCGAGTTAGCTGGAGGGTAAAAATTGCTGCCAGTAGCAAGAACCCGCTCGACCAATAGAGACACGCTTGCATTCCCCATTGCTGATAGATCCAACCAGAGAGAATGGTGCCGAGCAATCGGCCGCCGGCATTTGCCATATAATAGAAGCCAACATTCATAGAGACTTTATTGTGATCTGAATAGGCAAGAATTAGATACGAATGTACTGCTGAATTAATGGCAAAGACGATTCCAAACAGAATCAGTCCGATAGTCACCACCAAAGTCGGATCGTATCCTCGGCTTAAAAGAAATGCGATGGCAGCCGGAATGAGTACTAAGAACCCAACCCAACGCATTGCAGTTTTTCCATCTGGAGCAGATTGTGCTGCCCCTGACTGAAGCAGCTTGGGAGCTGATGCCTGAATAATGCCGTAACCAATAATCCAGAGCGCCAAAAAGCCTCCCACTTGATTAAAGCTCCACCCCAATGAAGAAAGAAAAACCGGCAATCCGATGACAAACCAGATATCACGCGCGCCAAATAAAAATAATCGCGCTGCGGACAGCCAGTTAATGTCTGCCGAATTTGAAAATAGCTGCGTAAATTTTGGCTTGCCCTTCGCCCGACCCATCGCCGATGGTAGTGAAACGGCGCTGTAGGCGAGGCTGATAACCAGCATCCCCGCCAGTACAAACAACGCATATCGAAAACCGACTGTAGAGAGCAGTGCGGCACCAAGAAAAAAGCCAGCACCTTTGAGCGTATTTTTTGAGCCTGTGAGTACCGCAACCCACTTAAATAACCGCCCTTCCCCACCCTCCTTAACCAACAGTTTTACACTGGATTTAGCGCTCATTTTATTGAGATCTTTGGCGATACCCGACATTGCCTGAGCGATCATCACATAAGCTGCTGAGAGAAATGTCTCGGGAACGGTGAGCATCAGCAATGCCATAATTTGCAATGCCGTGCCAGAAACCAAAGTGGATTTAAGCCCCATTCGCGCGGCAATCCAGCCCCCTATGAGATTGGTGACCACACCAAAAAACTCATAAAAGATAAACAACGATGCGATCTGAAGCGGCGAATAACCCAGCTGGTGAAAATACAAAATCACCAACATACGAATTGCGCCATCCGTGAGCGTGAAAGCCCAGTAGTTGGCGGTGATGGTTAAATAATGGCGAAAATCGAGCGTCATTTGCACATAAAATACTGAAACAAAACCGTATTCTACGCGGTTAGCTCACTGAATATTCATAGCGCTTAAAACATTTTTCCGAAGAAACGGTTTTTTTATTTTTTTTAATTAATGCTCAATGAGTTGCGAACGTTATGCAAAAACTGACTCCGAACATCGCCCTGCTCAAGCTGAGTTAAATCCAGCCCATCGAACCACTGATTGTATTGAATTGTAATGGTCGAATTTGCAGTTTTATTATTGCCATCAAGAATCTCTAGACTGGAAAACTTTATACCTTTTTCCTGAAATTTTGTATTTAAATCAATGCTGAAATCAATTAACGTATCTTCTGAGTTTTTGTAATTTCCTTCGATATAAACCGTTCGACCAATCATGTCGATTTCCTCAGGCAGATTAGCCGCATCATCATCTGCCGGAAACAGCTCTGCCACGATGCCGCAATAGCTCGCGGGAGGTGGGGTGATTTCCCCCAGCGATAAAGTAGTGCCATCAGCTGCGGTCAGATCAATGACATTGGGTGTCGAAAGTCGAGTCGGTGATTCGACAGCGTGCGCCTGTGCAGCCGGAACAATCCAGTTCAA
>CAZUAW010000358.1:0-2437 GCA_964618535.1 uncultured Thiotrichales bacterium | reverse complement strand
CATGTACCAACGCTCCGGGGTCTCAGGCGCCAAATTATTTGCCGCCGCAGGCAGTGTCATCGATGGTCCGATGAGCAGGAAAAACCAGGTTGATCGTTTCATTGTTGATCGTTTCATTTTAGCCTCATAATAATGGTACAAAACAGGAACTGAAAACCAATCCAGGCTGAACTGGTGAGGCAATTTTACAAGGTGTTAATGTCACTTTAATGACAAATAAAAAAATGACAAATAAAAAAGCTCAGGAACAAATAACGGGAGCCCAAAACAATCCTAGAAAAATCAGTTGGGCACAGACAGCATTAATTTGATGCTTTTGCACAGGCGCTGAGTCTGTTTGCTGATCAAAGAAGGCGGGGGCTGATTCTGAGGTGCTCAGCGCGGTTCGTTCCAAACCGCTGACCGGGTAGGTGTTCGGTAAACTCCTCTTGTTGAGGTATCTTGTGGATACCTTGATATAAAATGTTTTAGGGGAGTTTACCTTAGGTTTTCGTTCTGCTTGGTGTCTAAATCTGGCGCGGAGGATGGGTTGCACCCGAGACACGTTACAAGGCACAGGTTGAGGGTGGTCTGGGAAAGGCTGATCGTGGGTTGGCGTTGTTCGAAAAATCAAGAAGCTAGAAAGTCGCTTGTGGTTGTTAAACAACGGAGATCAAAAGTAGAATTGAGTTGGCTCTACCGCCGTAATCAAAGGCGAAGCTTTCGACCTTAGAAAAATCAGTTGGACGGGTAAGCCATTGATGTAACTGGCAAAACATCCGCTGCTGTTTACGCCCAACTGATTTTTGAGGATAAAGAGTCATTGGGCTAGGGACAAAAACTGCGTGCTCGTTGACATTCATCAAATCTATCTATAGCTTTATTGAATACGCTTGTGTTATTCGACAAAATCAAAGGTAGTTAAAATGAAAAAAGTAGTAGCAATACTGGGTTCTATGCTGTTGGCAGTGAGTGTGGCGAATGCCGGAGGCGGAAAAAATCATGGACTGGCGGGAATCATGCCGAATCTAATGCCGATTGTGGTCCACCAGGGTGAACTATTGGATCTGACCAAGGAGCAAAAGGCGGAGCTGGCGAAATGGCGTAAGGACAATCATTCCAAGACACATGCCAGAAAAAAGGAAATAAAAGCGGCGAAAGCGGGCATTCGCGAGGCTGCATTGAATGGCAAGCCGATTGCCGAACTTCTTGAGATGGAAAAAGCGCTAGATCAGAAAAGGATCGAGTATATCACCGGCAAAGCAGCCTGCCGCGATAATATGAAGCGGGTTCTCAACGATGCCCAGTGGGCTGAGGTGATCAAGATCTCTCGTCACGAGCATGCATCGAAATAATGATTGGCTGAAAACATAGGTAGTGGGTCAAATCTGTGTTTGCGTAGGTCGGGTTAGCGTGAGCGTGAGCGTGAGTGTAACCCGACATGGAGGCCACTCGGATAGCCAATGTTGTTGGGTTACGCTACGCTAACCCAGCCTACTCATTCAAATAAGCAAAATCCACAGATTTGATCCACTACCCTGATCCGCTTGCAAGACGTGAATTATCCGCTGTTGTTTGTGCATCCAAGTCCGCTGGGTTGAGACCCGGTGAGAACATTCATTGCAAACGAAGACACCCATATTTCACAGCGGGGCAACAGACTTAGACACCCACAATTTAACTACACAAGGTAATATTCTACCGAATTGAATTACAAAGGTTTGTGACGGAGTAGAAACGAAGACATCTTTCCCACAGCAAAAAATTTGTAGCCCAACCCTCCATAATCTTAACGTGCTAACTCCCACCCATCTCATCACTGGCCAAACCACTTTCCTTCTGACTTCATTGATTGCAGGTCATGCGCCTTCACTGCTGGAGGCTATGGTTGCTGCTTCGTCTGCACTGATACCGGATATTTTAATTCTGAACAATGCTCGGTAATTCCCAATCACTAACTGTCTCACCTTAAAGTCAAAATACTGATCCTCCTCCGCAACTGGGCAGCGATCAGGAAACGTATCCAATTTGTTGATGCTTATTTCAATTTTGTTGTGCCACCGCAATGCATTTTCCCACTGAGTCCTGAGCAATGAAATAAACGTACTCCTCAATTTCATCTATAACAGAATCAGGCATCTCAACCTTATATTTTTTCATTTGAAAAGTGCTTTTCCAGTCGGCGATTTAATTCAGAAAAAGCCTCCTCAGCCAAACGACCCTCACCATTGTCTAAAGCCTCTTTTGCTACTGAAATATGTTTAACACTATCCAGTAGTGCCATCGTCTCTTCATAGGCCTGTGCATCCTGAATCACCACCGCTGATGAACCATTGACCGTTAGAATCTCGGGGCGCTTACTTGCTTTCAAACGTTTGATGACTTCCGCAGGTCTGCGGCTAAACTCAGAAACAGGATGAATATCTTTAATTTGAAACATAGCAGGCGACAGATAATT
>CAZUAW010000357.1:0-2437 GCA_964618535.1 uncultured Thiotrichales bacterium | reverse complement strand
TTAGATAATAATGTGTCAAAATCACCCATCCTGTTGCTATATCAAACCTGCACGTGCTATGAAAATCTCAAACAATGCCTTGGTTCAATACACCTACACCATCACCGATCAAAACAACCGAGTTGTCGAGCAGGTTGACCAGCCCGTCATTCATGTTTTTGGTCATGATCAAGGCATGCATAAAAAGATTGAATCCGCGATGCAAGGGCGTCGCAGCGGAGATCTAGTCAATGTCGTACTCGAACCTCATGAAGGATACGGGGATATAGACCCCAACCTGGTGATTGTGGAAAAGATCAAAGACGTACCTGAAAGCATGCGTAAAATCGGTGCCGAAACGCAGTTTCAAAATAGTCAGGGAGAAGCAAAAGCTTTCTACGTCACCGATATTAGTGACGATAAAATTACGCTCGACGGCAACCATCCGCTAGCAGGACAACCGATAAATTTCACCTTTAAAATTCTCGATGTACGCCTCGCAACACCCGCCGACATTGCTCAAACAACCCCAACCAGATCACCATCCGACACACCTGACACCCCACCTCCAACATTGCAGTAGTCACAAACACCGAGTAATAATCTACCCATTGAAGTCGGTCACAATTCCGGCTTTCAGCCCTTCAAACATTCCCCAATCGCTACCGCTGGTTCTATTAGCGATCCAGCCCATCATCTTGCTCATGAAATACTTGCCTGATTACCAGAGTATTCAGGGAACGAGCAATGTCGATCAACGTAAAAATTCTTGGCCTAAAAGATAACCATTCTGTCGAACCCGTGGTCGAACAAGTCGCCCTTCACTACAAACGTGATACTCCGGAATTCAAAGACAATCTCAAGGCTGCTATTGCCAATCCCAAATTAGCCAAACCGTTGCTGCAAAACCTGGATCAGGTGGCTGCTGACCAGGCTTGCCAAATTCTGGAAGGATTCGGACTTGCGTGTGAAGCGCAAGAGGAAGAAGAATTCTCCATCGCGTTCGAAACCATTGAGGAGCATCATCGTTGCCCCGCCTGTAATCATGAACAACCCAAAGATGAAAATGGTGCTGATGTTTGTGTGGAATGTGGTGTGGTTGCGTCAAAATATAGTGAATCCTCGCAACAAAAAATTTATGCTGAAGAAAAACAAAAACTCGCCAACCAGCAGTTAAGAAACACCCGTGAAAAGGAGCAGCAACAGGCTGTACTGGAAGAAGAAAATATTCGCGATAATGTTCGCGCCCAGCTGGGTTTACAAAATAAGTCCAAAAAATCCCGACCAATGATGGCGTTATCCATTGTTGCCATCGCGGCAGTTGCCGGGCTCGTTGCAACCCAGACGGAATTCGGCCAATCGCTACTCTCAGCTAAAGATACAACTCAAGCCGCTGTAGAAACAGCAGAACCCGCGGGAAAAGCACGCGTCACGATGGCAACACTACAAGCCATTGCATCTAAAGCGGCGCAACAAGGCGGCGTAAAACCGGTTTCTGACGCTCAACGCGTTGCTGCTATTGAAGCACTGGTCAACTCCGGCAATGCTGTGATTGACACCAAACTAAATCAGCAACAGCCCAGCAATTTATCCAACACAGTGAGCGTGGAAACGTATACGCAGGCATTCTCTAATGCTAAAGAAATCACTGACCCAACTCAAAAACTCACTGCAATACAGGCCATCGCAAGCAGCGCAACCAGCCAGACGCACACTGACGCTTCTCTGGCATTATTTGAAAAGGAGTTTCGTGGCTACAGCTACGCCGGCACAGAAAAGCTCGGCCATCAGATTATTCGAGCCTGGTTAGAGCGCAAAGATGTTGATCATGCGTATCAGGCAGCATTACAATTTAGAGCCCCCTACCAAAAATCAGAAGCCCTGCGAAATATCGTTAGGTGGCAAGCTGCCAATCTTGATAAACCTGAATTCTCTCTCGCACTAGAATCACTGCAACAAACTCGTAGCAACGTAAAAGAAACTCAAAATCGAGCACAGATTTTAAGTACGATCTCCTATATTTACAAAGTCATCGGTAAGGAAAACCAGTCCGAAAAATACCTGGATTTAGCATTCAACCAGTCAGACCTTACTTTAAGGGTAGACGACAAAATTACCGCCCTCAGCCGTATTGGTGAAGATCGCCTGGCACTCAATGATACCGAGCTAGGCCTGCATATATTCGAAAACATCAAGACAATGGCGACCGGCCTAAGTAAATATAATCCTGCTAAAGCCCGTTCTTTTCGCACCATCGCCATCAGCCTTGCGAAATCTGGAAATTTTCTCGATGCTCAGCAAAGTATCGGTGAAATCCTTGATGCCGAAATTCGTCAGGATGCATTGATAGAGGTTGCTCACATTGCCACCGAAGCCGATAAACTTGAAATTGCAGCAATTCTTCTGGACACCAGTGCTAAGACTGTTCTTGTTGGTAGCAATTAAGAATTTTCGTAAC
>CAZUAW010000356.1:0-2463 GCA_964618535.1 uncultured Thiotrichales bacterium | reverse complement strand
TTATCCCATTTGGACTTTAGCATATTATTAAACATAACTTGTTCTTAAGCAGACACCAATGTCTGGCTATTGATCTAAGTATACACCCGCTATGTCTGTATAAAACACGGATATTGTAGATTACAGGCATTTACCTGCTAGGTAGAAATTATTGAATAAACTCGATGATTCTCTGTTCCAGCCATCGCTGTGGTTTCAATGTTCCGCTGATGAATCCGACATGGCCTCCATTATTGGCTATTTCAAGTGTGATGCGGGGAGATAACTCTTTTTCATCTGGGATGGTGGTTTCAAACATAAAGGGATCGTCTTTTGAATGTATTAATAAAGTCGGTGTGGCGATGTTTTTTAAATACTGTCGGGAGCTACTGAGCCGGTAGTATTCTTCGCTGTCTTTAAATCTGTGCAGTGGTGCGGTGATCTGATCATCAAAGCTTGCGAAGTCTTTTAATTGGTTAATATCAACATTGAGTGGCGATGTTTTATGCTGATATTTTTGTTGATAGCTTTGACGAAGTTTTGTCAGTAAGTAGTTTTGGTAAATTTTTGATAAGCCCTGATTCATCCGTTTTGCGGCATCGGATAAAACATAGGGAACGGATACTGTCACCGCACATTGGATTGTTGATTGCTCGCCTTGTTCACCTAGCCATTTGAGTAAGACGTTGCCGCCTAGTGAATAGCCGATTGCGGCATAGATGGGTTTTCCACTGGCTTTTTCGGCGTGCGCTATGACGCTCGATAAATCTTCTGTTTCACCGGAGTGATAGGAGCGATTTAGTTTATTGGGTTTTCCGCCGCAACCACGAAAATGCATAAAGCAGGTTTGATAGCCTGACGCTTGTAATGCTTGCGTCATAGCGGCTGCGTAGTGAGATTCTATTGAGCCTTCCAGTCCGTGCAAAATAATCACTAATGGCCCCTTAGCATCAAACCAGACTAGATCAAGAAAATCTCCATCTGGAAGGGTTAGGCATTCTTTGCGTCCAGCGGGTGGGTTTTTTTTGGTCAGCAGCGGCCAGACTGTTTGTAAATGTGGGTTGCGTAACCACCAAAGTGGCCGGAACGAACTTTTTATTATCATGTTAGTTTTGTCGCGGTGTGAGTGATTAATCGATATTGAGCTTTAATCCAATGACGAGATCCATAACATTGGTTTGAGTGGGGCCGGTGGTGATTAAATCTCCGCTTGCTTCGAGAAATTCACCAGAATTTGCCTGCTTTAATGAGCTGGCGGCATTAAACCCAGCATCTTCTCCTCGAACAATACTACCACCATCTATCAGTGCGCCTGCATCCTGCGTTGGTCCATCGGTGCCATCTGTTCCGGCTACCAGAATAAGGATGTCATCGCGTTGTTTTAGTTTTTGCGCCAGCGTTAATGCCAGGTGCTGGTTGCGGCCACCACGACCAGGATTTTTCGGTAATTCCATCACAGGTTCGCCTCCCCACAGATGGATGCTCGGCTCGGAATTATCCAGTTGGGCGAAAATTAAATCAGCGACCGTTGAAATACTTTGACCCAGAAAAACAGCGTGGTTGTTACAGCGATAATTTAAATTCTCAGCTTGTTGGCAGGCCGCAGATTTTGCTAGCGCTAAATTTGCAATAACGTGGTGATGAATTAGCGCATTAGTATTGGGTTGGTAAAGTAGTCCAGAGCCAATAACCGAAAGGTCGTCTCCTTTAACATCGGATATGGCGAGTACTTCTACACGCTGGTGGGTGAAAAGTTTAGCAAGTTTGCCGCCTTTAATTAACGAGTGTTTTTTGCGCGTCAGATTAATTTCTTCGATGCTTAAACCATTCGCAATCATCTGCTGATTTTTTTGCTGTAACGCTTGCAGGGAAAACCCCATTGGCAAGACTTCAACCAAGCTGGAAGCACCGCCAGAAATACAAAAAATAACGTCTTGGTCGGCAGGGATTTTCTGACAATAATTAACCAGTGTTTTTCCTGCATGCAAGCTGCTTTCATCGGGAATGGGGTGGCTGGCTTCAAGGCATTGAATTTTTTCAGGGAAGTCAGTATCGAAATGCCCAGTTTTTGTGATGACCAATCCGTCAATGACTTGATCATCTAAAGTGTGCAAAACGCCTTGAGCCATTGAAGAGGCAGCTTTACCGATAGCAATGAGCGAGACAGTATTATTAAAAACAAGCCGTTCTAGTTTTTTTGCTACGGCATCTTTCCCATGTACGCTTTGTAATGCGGCCTGATAGCAGTTAAGTAAATCTGAGCGTTGTCGGTGATTCTGATTAAGGAATTGTTTTTTCACTTTTTCAATGGAATGAATGCAGATTTTTATATTAAATAATTTTACTTCTGTTGTCGCATTATCTGTTCACTCATTTTTGATTCACCGATACTTTTTTTAATCTCTGGGGGTATCATTCCCCGCCCCTTGGGGCGTGAAAAGACTATGGAATGTCATCCTTCGACAAGCTTCCTTCGACAGGCTC
>CAZUAW010000355.1:0-2466 GCA_964618535.1 uncultured Thiotrichales bacterium | reverse complement strand
TATCCTGCCAGATTTCATTCGACATGATCGCTTCCAGCGGCGAACCAGGTAGCGCTAATTGCAAATCACGCTCGCGAACATGGCCGGTATCAATAATGTTGCACCGCAGCTTACGATTACCGACCAAATACCGCGCCATATCTTTGATGGGTTTTTGTGTGGCTGAAATGCCCACTCTTTTTAAAGGGGTCGGTGTCAGCGCTTCGAGCCGTTCCAAAGATAACGTCAGGTGCGAGCCGCGCTTATTCCCTGCCAACGCGTGGATTTCATCGACAATCACCGTCTCCACAGTGCTGAGCATTTTACGACCCGATTTTGAGGTCAGTAATAGGTATACCGACTCAGGCGTCGTAACGAGTATATGTGGCGGATTGCGCACAGCTCTGGCGCGTTCAGCTTGTGGAGTATCGCCGGTTCGAACCCAAGCGTTAATTTCTACATCCGGCAAACCCAGCATCAACAGCTCATCGCGAATCCCTTGAATGGGTTCTTGGAGGTTGCGTTGGATGTCATTAGAGAGTGCTTTGAGCGGCGAAAGATAAAGTACACGCGTTTTGTTTTCTAGACCACGCTCTAATCCTTCGACAATGAGCGCATCAATCGCCGCCAGAAACGCTGCCAGAGTTTTACCAGAACCCGTTGGAGCTGCTAGCAACGTATGAGCACCAGATTGAATGGATGGCCAAGCCAGATCTTGAACAGGGGTAGTCTGATCGAAAGTTCTTTGAAACCAGTTTTTGACTGCTGGGTGGAAGAGTGCTGCTGACATCACTGAAGTATAGGGCATCAGACCCAACAAAAGCTGCCTTAAACAACCAAAACCAGCGCTGTTTACAACCAGATCACTAACCCTGGTATTCAGCCACCCAAGACTAAAATAGTGCCAATTATCGGTGATTCTTTAACGAATTGAATTCGTCACTGTCAGTCAAACGACTTACCCATCACAGTTTCCCATCAATTTCTGCAATGGCCACTTGAGGATGAAAACTAAGATGAGTCCCGCTGAGTGATTTGTGTAAAGTAAAGTTGACACTCAGTAGATAAATTTGACTGGCCAATGAATTCGGGCATCCGCTCAAACTCATGATAATTTAGTAAACCAAAGTTTACACCTGCTTCTACCGGTCATTCCCTAAAACACACTGCTTACGCCATGGTGATAATATTATTTTCAATACTATCAATATGTTATCGACTGCGGCACAGCGCATGCATTAATACTGGCGTTCGGAAGTGATCCGTAACAGTGAAGCTACCCAATAAATTAGAACAATAAGTAGCTCAATATAAACTCGGCATTGGTCAAGAATAATTCTAAACAACCAGTGCTTTAACAATAATAAAAATTGGAGAAACAATATGAAAAAAACTCTACTCTCTACAACTGTTGCGTTAGCATTGGCTGCGTCTTTTAGTGCATCTGCCGCACCTGATGATAAATTCATCGCTAATGTAGGTTCTATTGATGGTGTCGGCGCATATTCTCTGGGCGCACAATCCCCTACCACAAACGCACCTGTTAACTCTTACTCACCAGAATTGACTGAAGCGCAAAACGTTAGCCTCACCAATGCTTACAATGATGTGAACTCAGATAACACAGTCACTATTGGCGAAGATGGCAATGTTGCCTTTGCACAAGATCTAGATCAAGCCATTGCTGTCAGTGATTTAAGCCATCAGGTAGGCAATCCGATTGCAGCACACGGCCTCATAGGCGGCAACCAGATCACTGAAAATGGTGTTGTCAATGCCGGCGCTCAAAATCCTGCGCCCAACACCGGTACCGGAAACGATTGGGCTAAAACCAATACGATTGGGGGCACATTCAACAACTACGGCGGTCTCGCCAGTGCCAGTCAAAATGCAGGTTCTACCAATGCAATCGGGCAATCTATCGTTGTTCAGTCTAACGGCGGCATCTAATCTAAAGCCTTCGCCTGCGCTTCACACATAATAATAAAAATATTCAAGAGGAATTTAAAATGAAAAGAACTTTACTCTCTACAGCCGTTGTTTTTGCACTGGGCATCCCATTCACTGCTATGGCAGAAGACAGCTTTAACCTGAATGACACCAGTACAGTAGCAAGCGGCGCGGTTGCTATCGGCGCACAGTCTCCAGCGACAAACACGCCCGTTAGTTCATATAACGAAGTGATTCATGATTCTCAGAATACTTCTTTTAATGAAGCATTTAACGAAATCAATTCTGATAACTCGGTAGAAATCGCTCAGGACGGCAACGTTTTGTTCGGTCAGAATATTGATCAGGCATTGGCTACCAGCGATCTTTCCGCCACTGTTACTGGCAACAACATCACTCAGGATAGTGTGCATAACATTGGCGCTCAGAACCCTGCGCCTAACTCTCAGACTAACAACAAGCGTACTGATACCAATACAATCACGGCATCTTTCTCTGGTACTTCTGGTATCGCAATGGTCAGTCAAAACACTGGGC
>CAZUAW010000354.1:0-2471 GCA_964618535.1 uncultured Thiotrichales bacterium | reverse complement strand
TCATGCGTCTCGTATCGGTGATTACGGGCAAGTGAAAAGAATTCCTTGTGGAATCGATAGACAAGCGAGAACTCGTGTAATTCATGCAATATCCGGGCTAAATAATACATTTACTGTGCTGACTGTCACACAATGGCGACCGGAAGCCGCTTAATGCATACGAAAGAAACATTTTACCGTGGCGCAGCGTTGGGTAATGAGCCGAGATCTTTACCTGCGGCCACTTATAATTTAATGCGACTGCTGTTTCAGCATTGTGGTGAATCGTGTTTATTTGTGCCGGTGCGGAGCATGCAATATCAGGCGATCATTGATCAATCCGAGATTATCTTTGTCGATGCTTACCGCAGAACCGTGGTTGAGTTTGCATGGCAGAAATTTAATCCGCAATCGCGCAACAGCCTCACAGACCCAGTCCCGTACCAGTTTGTTTACTATGATAAACAGGCATTGGAGACGATGCCGAGAATGCAGGGGGAATTCATGCGGTTTTTATATCAATTTAATGAACGTCAGCAACGAAATCACCCCAGCCAACACAGCGAGGACAATATTATTCAGCTGGGCCAGCCTGATGACACCTCAGAGAAATAAAAGGCTTAGGGGCGTTCTCAATTAAACAAATTTTTTCGCTTCATCGAGCAAAAACTTTCTAAAGCTCTGCGCTACCGGCGACATAATTTTGCGTTTTCTCATCACCAGATACCAATGCCGTAATATAGGAAAACCCTCCACATCCAGCACCTTTAGATAATCATTTTGTAATTCGAGCGCAATGGTATGTAGTGAAACAATGCCCAGCCCAAAGCCCGCAGCCACCGCGTGCTTAATCGCCTCATTACTGCTCATCTCCAGACCGCTGGTACATTCTAGTCCGGATTTTTTAAAGTGACGCTCTATCGCTTCACGAGTACCCGAGCCACGTTCCCGACTGACGAATTTCTCTTGCATTACTTCACTGATGGAAACCTTGTTTTTTGCGCACAATGAGTGGTCGGAAGGCGCAATCACAACCAAAGGGTTCTCCATAAATGTTTCCGAATCTAGGTCCAAGTCTTTAGGTGGCTCACCCATAATGACCTGATCAGGCTCATAGTTGTCCAACTGGGTGAGGATTTTTTGTCGATTAGTGACATCCAGGCTGATCTGTACCTGCGGATAAAGCTTGGAGAATTCTGAAAGGATACGAGTGGTGAAGTGGTTGGCAGTTGTCGTCACTGAAATCACCAGATGACCTTGCTGCCCGCCTTTGAGCTGTTCCAGATGGTCTTCCATGCGGCGGCAAGATTGCATAATATCACTGGTATATTGACGCAACTCATGAGCTTCGCGCGTCAATGCGATGGATTTTCCGCGTCGTTCAAACAAATTAATATTCAGCGATGACTCCATTTGCTTCATTTGCATGGAGACTGCTGGTTGCGTCATATGTAGTTGCTCTGCTGCCCTGGTGTGGTTTTCGTAGCGTGCAACAGCGTCAAAGATACGCATTTGTTTGAGCGAGATTTTCAGCATAGGTAATTCCAATACATAAGCCTAAGATTCACTTATGATATCAGCATAAAAATCTTAGTGTTCATTAGGCTTAGCATGTCGCAGAATTCGTTCCCCAATCGCTGAGGGGCATCTTTTTTATTTCGGAAAACCAGTTCGGTACTTTCGATTGAAAGAGATATACCTGCAGCTTAGGGCAAAACAAACCGAGCATTAACTACCTACAAATAAGTTAATGCTTTGCGTAACTCAACATTGTTCATGAGGCAAATTTATGGCTAAGCAATATGATGCGGGTGTAAAAGAATACCGCGAGACGTATTGGACACCAGACTACACTCCAAAAGATACGGATATTCTGGCATGTTTTAAAATCACTCCACAGGACGGCGTCCCTCGTGAGGAAGTTGCAGCAGCGGTTGCGGCAGAATCTTCAACGGGTACATGGACTACTGTATGGACTGACCTGTTAACTGACCTTGATTACTATAAAGGCCGTTGCTATGCGATCGAAGACGTACCAGGTGATGACACTTGTTTCTACGGATTTGTTGCATACCCCATTGACCTTTTCGAAGAAGGTTCAGTTGTAAACGTACTAACTTCTTTAGTGGGCAACGTATTTGGATTTAAAGCACTACGTGCACTTCGTTTAGAAGATATCCGTTTCCCAATTGCTTACGTTATGACGTGTAATGGGCCTCCTCAGGGTATCCAGGTTGAGCGTGACATTCTTAACAAATACGGTCGTCCTCTTCTTGGTTGTACTATCAAGCCTAAGCTTGGTCTTTCTGCTAAGAACTATGGTCGTGCATGTTATGAAGGCCTTCGTGGCGGACTTGACTTCACCAAGGATGATGAGAACGTAAACTCTCAACCATTCATGCGTTGGAGAGCTCGTTTTGATTTTGTTATGGAAGCAATCCATAAAGCTGAAGCTGAAACTGGCGAGCGTAAAGGTCACTACCTTAACGTAA
>CAZUAW010000353.1:0-2476 GCA_964618535.1 uncultured Thiotrichales bacterium | reverse complement strand
CTGAGGCACTCACCGGCTCTATTTCGCTGCGCAGACGTTTGATGGTGTAGCGATGGACTCTTGCCAGCAAGCGGCGGTCACACCACTCTTCAGCATCCCACGCAGTGAAGTGACCGCGCACCACAAAGCCTTCCTGCTCCAGTGCCAGCATGGCAAGTTCCACTTCACTGGCTGGTAGAGCCAAAGGCTGCGCCAATTGGAGAACGGTTACAGGCCCCAATCCTTCCAGCCGGGAGCGCATGATCTCGACGATAGCGGTTTCGCGCTCGGTGGGTGTTTCTGCATCGACGACAGAATTAATTTTTGGCTCGCACTCGATACCTTTATGTATTAACAAGTGTTCGGCTAGCCGTTCTGCGGCAACCCATAGCGTTTCACCATTTTCTATTTTAATTGTGGTTGCACGGTTGTCTGTCATCAACGTTTCAAGCAAAGGCTGCCAGCGAAAACCCAACTCAGAATTTGATGATCGTAGCGCCTCATTTTTGGTGATGAATCCGAGTAGCACCATGCCATCGTGTAACTCATCGGCTGTGCGCACATCCGGCCAGGCTTCTGCGCGAACTTTATCTATGGCGGCAGCATCAAGTTGCGAAAGTTCTGCAGCCTCAACAGGATTCATTGTACTGCGTGATTGCACTGCCATGGTGCGGCGTTCCTCGGCAGGCACATCATCAAGAAAGGCGTAGGGACTGGCATTGAGCACTGCCTGTGCCATTGGAGAGGGTGCGGTCAGGTCAGCAACCGTGATTTTAATCTCAGCCTGTTCGATTTTTTGCAGCAGGTTTTCCAGCCCGACAATATCCATCGTTTCATGCAGACAATCACTGATGGCTTGATTGATCAGCGGATGATCCGGGACTTCCCGTTCTCCAGCGATATTCTCAAAACAGGCGATTTGATCTGGAAACACGACGGCAACCAGATCCTCCGCATCGGAACGCTGAAAATACGGAGGGGAGCGTTTACCGTTGTGATTGCGCCTCACAGCCAATGCGATGGTGGCGTTCCAGCGCCAACGCGCCTCAAACATGGGTGCATCTAATAATGCCTGGATGAGTAAATGGCGTACGCTCTGACTCTTTAAATAGCCGGCGACTTCTTCCAGCGGAAAACTGTGCGTAGCAGATAACGACAGCACAATACTGTCATCCAGCGCCGCGGCTTGTAGCTCAAAATTGAATTTTCGGCAGAAGCGTTTACGTAATGAAAGCCCCCAGGCTTTGTTGATTCGTGAGCCAAACGGGCTGTGAATCACCAGATGCATATCGCCGACTTCATCGAGAAACCGCTCCAGCACGATGTTTTTCTGTGTCGGCATGACCGTGAGCGCAGCTTGGGATGCCGCTAAATACGCAGTGATTTGCTCAGCAGCAGATGACGATAATGAATGCACCTTAATCAACCATTGCACGCAGGCTTCCATGCCCTGTGTCAGCTGTTGGCTCACCCCATCGCGTAATCTCGAAACAGCGAATGAAAGCTCATTGGTTCGCCCTGGCGCTTCACCAATCCAGAACGGAATATTAGGGGGCTGACCTTTGGCATCTTCAACATGCATCTTACCCATTTCAATTTTCAGAATGCGGTAAGAAGTGTTGCCCAGCTGGAAGATATTGCCTGGAATGCTTTCGAAGGCGAAATCCTCATTCACCGTGCCCACTTTAAAACCTTCGGGCGCAAGTATCACATCGCAATCAAACAAGTCGGGAATCGCTCCGCCATTGGTCAGCGCGGTTAATCGGGCACCGCGCCGGGCACGTAGGCGTTTATTCACAGCATCGTAGTGAATGTGCGCTGCGCGTCGACCCCGGCGAGTAGAAAACCCTTGAGCCAACATGCGCACCACTTCATTGAACTGCTTTGCCTGTAAATTGCGATAAGGCCAGGCACTGCTCAACACCTTATATAAAGCATCCTCCTCCCAGTCTTGACCACCGACTTCCGCAACAATCTGCTGCGACAGGACATCCAGCGGCTGATCCGGCATGATGACTTTATCCAATTCTCCTCGATTCGCAGCATCCAGCAGCGCAACTGATTCCACCAAATCATCACGTGATAATGGGAACAAACGACCTTTAGGCGTTGCCGCAACGGCGTGACCCGAGCGCCCTACCCGCTGCAAGAAAGCCGCGATTGAGCGCGGTGAGCCCAGCTGACAAACCAGATCAACATCGCCAATATCAATACCCAGCTCTAATGATGCGGTAGCGAGCAGGCAGGGTAGTTTTCCATCTTTAAGACGTTGCTCCGCTTCATGGCGTTTTTCTTTCGACAGGCTACCGTGATGCGCCATAACATTTTCTTCACCAACCCGTTCTGCAAGAAACCGCGCAGCCCGTTCCGCCAGACGACGGGTGTTAACAAAGATCAGCGTTTGTTTATGCGTTTTGATCAAGGTTTCGAGCTGAGCGTAAATATCCTGCCAGATTTCATTCGACATGATCGCTTCCAGCGGCGAACCAGGTAGCGC
>CAZUAW010000352.1:0-2478 GCA_964618535.1 uncultured Thiotrichales bacterium | reverse complement strand
GATACCTAGAAGAGCAGGGCGCGCCAAAATCCATTATTCAGCTACTCAATGATGTGGACGCTTTCCAAAAGCTATTAGCAGAGGATGTTTAAGCGTTAGGTTTTTTTCACTCGAAATTTTTAAATTGCCGGGCTCGCTGTTTGCCTCGCTTTGTATGGATCCTCTGGAATATTTACTTTGGGCCGGTTGATGGCAGCTTGCCTGCCCAGTCTTGTGACCAGAACTGATTGTTTTGTTGGTAATGTACAGTGTCATCGATAATGACACTGCGGCTATTGAAATTGGCAGGTGCAAAACTGTTATTGGAGTTCTGGTGCGTTACTAATGGCGGTAGCGCAACAATACTTTTTGATACTTGATCAACTTCAAAACGATATAGTCCTGTTTGCGTGTAGTTATAATAGGTGCGCGGACCAATGTTGCTGGAAGTTAACGTTTCGTTAAGTGTGATGGGGAGTGCGACTCGGGTGATCCCGTTGGTACCGGAATTAAGCAGAGTGATTGCATGTGGATTTTGCAATGCAGGAGACTCGGTACCGCGTTTACCAATGATGACTTTATCCAGTTCCGTTGGATTAGAGGGATCAGCTACGTCAATTAATGATAGTTTTACACCCTGATACCAGGCTCCGCCGCGAAAGTCGAAAGCGTCTTCTGCGGCAATCGCATCTTTACCAACGCCTAGTAATAAGTTGTTTCCAGCAGGGAATAGAAAATCAGAATATCCATCAATTTCTAGTTCGCCTTTAAGCTCAGGTGCTTGTGGGTTGGATAAATCGAGTACATACAAGGGGTCAGTAATACGAAAAGTCACTAAATAAGCACGGTCACCAATAAATCGGCTGGCATATAGTTGTTCGCCAGTTTTACCAATTGAGGCTGGGCTATTTTGATTAGGTAATTGCGAAACGATATCCAATGCAGCTTTTTGTGAATTTTCTTTGAGTATCGTGAGCATGACGGGAGAACTTGCAGCGGCTCTTTCATTGGTTTCTATCGCTGCGGCTTCAACAGAAGACGCTGCTACATCATCACTTGCTGGAAGTATTTCGATTGCGATCCAGGGACGTTGTTCGTTGTGGGTGATGATGCGTAGATATTCACCATCGGCAGATTCGCTCATGCGATACGATTTTCTATCTTGCAACCAGCCTAGGTGCCCACCAATTTCTGCTGAACCTCGGTAGTCAAAATCCAGTCCGCTAAAAGCAAATTTGTGAATGTCGGTGGTCACTGCGGGCGCGTAGTCTGCAACATTTGAATTAAAATTATAATCCCAGCGAGTTGAGGCAAGATAAAGTGCTTTGGTTGAAGCATAAAGCGCTTCTGAGGAACCCACAAAACAGGTTGTCTCAAATTCTGATCCATCACTGCTGAGGTTAATTGCAGCCAGTGTAATGATGTCTGCCTGCTGACCTCTGGCACCTGTGTTAATAAAGCAATTTTCCGGCTTTACAGCGATTTGTTTTGGTTGCTCGTTGAACTGAACTTTAGGCAGAAAATCTTCGGCTGTCGCAGTGTTAGTATCAGCGTTATTTTCCGGTCTTGTTGAGCCATCTTGCGAGTTGGGTTCAACGGGAAACACTTCAAAATTAGGGTAATGACGTAACATTAAATAAAGCACATTGCCAACGCGGCGGCTGGAAACCAGGTTGCCATCAAAACTGAGTTTATTGGTGAGTGTTGCATTAGCAGGTTCACTTACATTGATCCATTGTAACTCGGTAGTCTGCGAGCCAAAATAAAAGGAATTAAACCAATCGTATGCAACGTTATTTCCGCCTGATCCAACGGCAATTAAGTCTTTATTCGCGAGATAGATACCGCTAAGACGAGTTGTGTCGCTCAGTGAAATGCTTTTAATTTCATTGAGTGTCGTGCCGCTGGTTTGCATGATGCGAATTCCTTGAGAAAATTCATTCGGTTTGTTGGGCGCAAAACCAGAGCCTTCTTCAAGGGTGAAATTGTTTCTGTCGTTTTGAAAAATAGAATAGATAAATTCGCCATCTGTTTTGACCCAATCAGCTTCATCCACTCCGGCTTCCTGCAAGGTTGTACCGGAAAAGCTAACCGAGTTAGCAGTAGGTGGAGATGCACCGTCAGCACTGGCTTCTAAAGCAACATTATCATCTGCTCCAGAGACTCTATTATTCCCATTCTGAGCTTCTCGAAAATACGCTGTCAGAGATGCGTTTGTCGCTCTTTCAAGTGTTCCACCCGTTTTAGGGGAGGGCTGGAGACCGCCATCCGTTGTTGTATCACTGCTACAGGCGGTGAAGAAGCTGATGCTCGCAAGAACGGAAAGAAAGCTAATTTTTTGAAATAGTGATGTCATGGCTTACCCTGTTTTCTTAAGTTGGGAATAATATCCCAAATAATAGGCTTTCTGAGATTGAAGTCAAGTCGTTGGATGTATTCAGCGTGCTAACCCAGATATTGCATGAATTACACGAGTTCTCGCTTATCTATTGATTCCAC
>CAZUAW010000351.1:0-2495 GCA_964618535.1 uncultured Thiotrichales bacterium | reverse complement strand
CGATCTCCTGCTTCAATGGCGTCTCGAATCAATTGAGTTTGCGCATCATCACCCACCTGCATCGCGTAGATCAGTGGCAATGTGGGTTTGCCTTCTGCCAGATCATCGCCCAGTTCTTTACCCAGTTTTTCTTCGCTGGCGGCATAATCAAGCACATCATCAACAATCTGAAAAGCATTACCTAAATGCAAACCGTATTTTGCCAACGCAGCTTCATCCTCCTGACTAGCATCGGAAGTAACCGCACCTAGCTGACACGCAGCTTCAAATAACTTTGCCGTTTTGCGTTCGATCACCTGAAAATACCTCTCTTCGGTGGTATCCGCATCGTTCACATTCATCAGCTGCATGACTTCACCAGCAGCAATCAAGTTAGTGGTGCGCGCAAAAACTTCCATCACTCGCATACGCTCAAGCTCAACCATCAACTCAAAGGAACGTGAATAGAGAAAATCTCCAACCAGAACACTCGCCTCATTACCCCAAACAGCATTGGCCGTTTCATGACCACGGCGCAGTTCCGATTCATCCACCACATCATCATGCAGCAAAGTTGCGGTGTGGATAAATTCAACAATCGCGGCCATCAAGCGGGCATCCTCACCGGTATGGCCGCAGACACCAGCGGAGAGCAGCACCAACGCAGGGCGAAGGCGTTTACCACCATTTTTGACAATGTAATGCCCCATCTGATTGATGAGGACAACGTCCGATGAAAGGCGCTCGATAATGAGCTCATCCACCGCTTTCATTTCGTCAGCGATGATATTGAGTGGGGGCGTAGAAAACATGCCGCATGCTAGCTTGGATTTCACACCCTGTCACTCGGAAATGGGGACTACCGCGATCCAACTGATTTTTTCTAGGATTATCATTCACTAACATCAACGGGTAAGTTACGCTTACCTCTCAAACACCCTTAACACGTCTCCATGAGCAAAAGCCTGTTTAAATCCTCCGCCATTGTCAGTGGCATGACGCTGCCTTCGCGTATTTTGGGCTTTGTTCGAGACATGGTGGTGGCGGTGACTTTTGGCGCATCTGGGCTGACGGATGCGTTTTTTGTCGCGTTTCGTATTCCTAACTTGCTGCGCCGAATGTTTGCAGAAGGTGCTTTCGCGCAAGCTTTTGTTCCGGTTTTTACAGAGTACCGCGAAACCCGCTCCGATGAGGAGCTACATGATTTAGCCAATCATGTCGCTGGGACGCTCACTTTAGTACTGAGCTTTATTACCGCGATTGGGATTATTGCGGCACCATTTATTATCCTGATTTTTGCCCCTGGCTTTCGCGACAATGCGGATCAGCAGGCACTCGCCACCGAGATGCTGCGGCTGACGTTTCCGTATTTATTATTTATCTCTCTAACCGCTTTGGCGGGCGGCATTCTCAACAGCCACGGAAAATTTGCAGTACCGGCTTTCACTCCAGTGTTTCTTAATCTGGTGCTAATCGCTGCTGCGCTGTGGCTCGCACCGTTGCTTGACCGGCCAATTACTGCACTCGCCTGGGGTGTGTTCTTTGCAGGCATTGTGCAACTGGCTTTTCAGATTCCTGCCCTGTGGAAAATCGGCCTGATCCCAAAACCACGCTTTCGCCGAGGCCATGCCGGGGTTAAGAAAATCATCAAGCTGATGCTGCCCGCCCTGGTTGGATCATCCGCCGCGCAAATCAATATGTTGCTCAATACGCTGCTGGCGTCTTTTCTGATGACCGGCAGTATCTCCTGGTTGTATTTTTCGGATCGTTTTGTGGAGTTACCGCTGGCGTTATTTGGTATTGCCATTAGCACCGTAATTTTACCAAAGCTCTCGGCAGAACATGCCAATCAAACCGGAGACGCTTTTAGCGAAACGCTCGATTGGGCATTGCGGCTGGGACTAATTATCGCCCTACCGGCGACGCTAGGACTGATGCTTTTAGCTGGCCCTATTCTCGCCACCCTGCTGCAATATAAAAGCTTCACGCTACACGATACGCAGATGGCCTCAATCAGCCTCGCCGTTTACGCCATCGGACTACCAGGCTTTGCGCTGGTAAAAATCCTTATGCCAGGTTTTTTTGCCCGACAAGATACGAAAACACCGGTACGCATCGCGATCATCGCCATCCTCACCAATATCGCTCTCTACGGCATTATCTTTTTGCCTTGGTTTAAACTCGGGGGTCACGCGCCACATGCTGCGCTGGCGCTCTGCACAGCCTCGGCTGCGTGGGTCAATGCAACGCTGTTATTTCGCAAACTCAAACAACAGGGCGTCTACACACCAAGCAAAGGCTGGGGGCGTATGTTTATCCAAATAACTGTTGCGCTGGTGGCGATGGGGGCAGCAATTTACACCTTCACGCCGGAGCTGGATGTGTGGCAAACCTGGAGCGTGTTAAGACGTATTCTGACATTAACCGGACTGATCCTGCTCGGCGCAATCATCTATCCTTCGGTACTGATGCTGACCGGTTTAAAGCCAGGAAAACTAGTTTCGCACTCTAGCCCG
>CAZUAW010000350.1:0-2504 GCA_964618535.1 uncultured Thiotrichales bacterium | reverse complement strand
CGTAGACCTTGTAGATTAAGTGGCAAGAGGAGAGACATATCAGGAGAACGAAATGATGAATGATAAATTGAAAATGTTACTTGCGATTATCGTCAGTTTTATGATGCTGTTTTCTGCCAGCTCTATCGCAGCAGAGCACTATGGTAAGCAAAAAGTTGTTTACCATATTAATTATGATAACCCTAAGGCTCAAGCCGGTGCTCTGCGCAATATTCAAAACCACATTAATGCTGTTGGCGCAGAAAACCTCGACCTTAAAGTGGTGATGCATGGCAAAGGGCTTTCACTGCTACTTGAACCGGATGCCATCAAAAACACTAAGCTCAAACTTGGTAATGCAACCGATGAAATCCAGGCCAAAATTTCGGGATTAAAAGATCAGGGTGTTGGTTTTCAGGTGTGTGCGAATACTCTACGCGGGAAAAAAATCAGCTACGATGAGGATCTTTATGATGTCAGTAAAGCAGATATCATTCCTAGCGGTGTTGCAGAACTCGCGCGTTTGCAAGCGATGGGTTATTCATATATCAGGCCTTAACATCAGATGCAGTCTCGTCAATATCCGCTGATGGCGAGACTAAATGCTTTTTCAGGAATGATTATTACCAACTATATCCTTTAAATATGCGGCGTTATTTTCGAGTTTCTCAAACGCGTATGGATTTAAAAATTGCCGCTGCCACATGAAGGCACGGTCAATTTTTGTTAGCGCTGCATCGTCACAGACAGACTCCCAGTTTTCTTTGATGCTCACCAATTGTGTTTCTATAATTGTAATGGCTTCGGCTTGCGAGAGCAGGAATTGTGCGGCGGCATCAAGACAAGTTGAAATTCGACTCATACGGTTTTCCCCAGTGATTAACATTGCTTGAGAGGCTTCATTTCCTGCTCGTGACTGCGGACAGATATCGTAAGCGGGTGTGAGGCTGAGCATTTTTCCGTCCCAAAAAGCTGCGTGGTTACGTGCATGATCATCTGTATTGCCACATAAAATATTAAAAACTATTCGGCAGAAAAGTTCTTTTAATGTTGCCGTTGCATCTGTAAATCTGTGCCGAATAATTTCAGCAAACTCTTCGTAGCTTGCATAGCGAGCCATCATTTCATCCAGAGCGAAGAGGGTGAGTGACGATACCATGGCTTTGCGCTGCCATTGATTGTTAATATATTTACGATCGAATCGCTCTATTAATAACACGTCTTTTTGAGAGGATTTTGTTAGTGATACTGGTGCGACATTGAGACCAGCTTTTTCAGCCAGGCGCATGGCGATAAATTCAGCTTTGACTACGCTGTATATATCTGAGGCAGAGGAAAATTTAGCAATATATTTTTTGCCATTTTCTTCAATAAGCGCTTTGGGGCGTGCGCCACCGATTGAGCTGCCATGATGGAGGGCTTTATCCAGTTCTGAGGTCAGTGGCATGCCCTGTTCAACGCGCTCGGCTGAGTGAGAGAGTTCTTCCAGCGTTGCATTTATTGATGCTCGTGGCACGTATTCTGTTGCCGAGCGTTGAAAGTCTAGTGCGCCAATCCTGTCCGAGCCTGATTCTAATAAATAGGTGAGTTCATCCAGTTGGGCGGTGTCAGTTTCAGCGCCTTTTAGCCCCAATTTTTTGTTGATTAAAACCCTTCTCCCCCATGCGTCGGGTGATGCATCACGAATACAACTGGGCAGATCCATGCCCGGTAGTAACGGAAGCACTCCGGTTTGCAGCGGTAGCTCTGGGTCATAGAGTGAGATTGCGTTGTCTCTTGCAAGATAGCTCTTACCGTAGTTGAAGATTAGCTGATTGTTATCGGAAGTCAGTTTTCCCGCTACAACGGGTTCAACTGTACCGGGTAGCCATATCCAGACAAAGGCTTCATTGTAGGGCTTGTCAGAAGTCATCATCTACAGCCTTTTTGCTTTTGCGCACGGCTTTGGGGAGTACGGCAAGCTTGTCGTTAGTTTGGGAAAGATGATCGGCCAAAGATGTGCTTTCTGCATCAAACAGTTTAACGCCAACCAAAGCAGCTGCTTCAAATACCAGTCCAATGGCTACATTGAGATCACCTTTTTCAATTTTCTGTAGCGTTGCTCTGGAGATACCTGCACGGCTTGATAGCTCATGCTCAGTCCATTTGCGTTGCTTACGCCCGAGCCGAATCTGCTTGCCCAGCAGAATTACTGCTTCGCAGGTATATTTGGAATGCGCTCTGTTTTTTGCCATGATCTAATAATGACTATAAAAATAGTCATAAAGTATCTATATGGATATTAAAATAATCATTTATTAGTGATATGTCAAGAACTCCCCTTGTTGTCATTTGCTTGTTACTAAGCTGCAATAATCTTCGTGTAAGCTTCAAGAATGAATTCAATACAACATTAGCCGAGATTATGGCGGCGCTACATGACCCAAAAACGGGTTGTGACTGGGATAGAAATTGTCGTGCTCATCGCAGCTATCTAGCCCAGATATTGCATGAATTACACGAGTTCTCGCTTATCTATTGATTCC
>CAZUAW010000349.1:0-2512 GCA_964618535.1 uncultured Thiotrichales bacterium | reverse complement strand
CTAGGCACTCGGGTCGAAGGACTAAAACAAGTTAAAGCCAAGAGCAGTGAAAAGGGGATGATAATAGAGCTGGTATTTGACCGAGATTTTGAGCGAGCAGCAGCGGAACAGCCAATGCAGTTTGAGCCACGCAAAAACAACGATGCTTGATTCTGCTTCAGTCTGATACTTTTTTGCCCAGCAATTGTTACGAAATATGACCTAGTGCGCGTATTCCAAACACATAAGCGGGTAGGATATTTTGCGGCGCGATTCTCATTTTCGCCAACTAAAATTGAAACCCTTGAACTAAACGTGGTGGCTGCGTCCAGAATCGGCGCTCTGCACTCTATTTAAGATTTAGACTGGGGTAAATTGGGTTTACTACAAGTATTAGGAAGAAATCATGACAGATTCAGAAGTACAACCTGGGCCGGATCAAATTGTACTCGTCGTTGATGATTCAAAAGTCATTCGTAAAGCTGTCAGCACTATTTTAGGCGACTACTTTCAGATTGTTGAAGCTAAAAATGGTGAAGAAGCGATTTCTTTCAGCAAACAAAACCCTGGAATTCACGCCATGTTGCTGGATTTGTGGATGCCCGATGTGGATGGTTTTGAAGTACTTGAGACGCTTCGAAGCGCCTCTGAAAAACGGCTACAAAAACTACCGATCATTGTTGTCACAGGCCACGAAGACGATGTGGAAATGCGCACCCGAGCTCTATCGCTGGGCGCAACAGAGTTTATCGGTAAACCCTTTTCAGCCGTTGAGCTGAGAAATATTGTCAATCAGCATGTTTTGCCACCTAGCACCACCAATATCGTACCTTTTAAACAGCAGGATCCAACCTCGATTATGGCGGCTCCTGCCATTAACCAGGTCACCGATTCTCAGCCTGTTGTTCCTTCCGGCAGAAGTAGTGCTGCAGAGGAAATTCGTCAGGCGCGGCGTAGCTATCTGATCGGAGAAGGTGAAAACCTGCTAGCCGAAGCAGTAAAAACACATCGACCTATTTCGGTGCTGCGGTTGAAAGTTGATCGCATCAAGGTGCTGCTTCGCAAGACCGGGACTGAATTTACCAAACGCACGCTCTATCGCATCGGTAAACTCATAGAGGGTGAGATCCGCCGTAAAGATCTTGTGGTTCGCCTCGGCGCTGCGGAATTTGCAGTAGTACTTCCCAATACCAGTAACGAAGAAGCACGCGCAGTCGCCGATGCGGTTTTTCGTATGATGCGCTATGCAGCGTTTGAATATGGAGAACTGAAATTTCGACTCACTGTTAGCGGCGGTTTGGTTACGCCATCGCTAAGTGGTGATCTCGAATTTGCAGAGATCAATTCAATCGCAGATATGCGGGTAGACCAAGCATTCAGCACGGGCGGTGATCAACTGATTTCTGATTGTCTGGATGAACCGCTGATGAAAGAAAAAACCTTGGGTCTGGATGATGCGGCTGAATTGTTGAAAAATGGTAAGACTCGCGAGGTGCAAGATCAATTACCAGAGCTGCTGGAAAAATCTATGCCTTTGCTATTGTTCGCTAATTCAACACTTGGTTTGAATATTGATGTGTCTTTGAAACGCCTGATTTCAGATACTCAGTCAGCTTAACAACTTAATCTATAGGGCGTCTCTAAAAATGAATAGGCTGCGGTTCTCGCAGCCGTTTTATCGGCTTGAATCATTCTTTGTTCTTACTCTGAATAACTGATCATCGAAATAGTAGCACCCTGTGGATCGGCTACAACACATAAGCGTCCGACGCCGGGAACATCTTTGGCGGGGAGCAGCACGGTCCCACCCAGCTCAATTACTTTATTGGCGCTGGCATCGACATCTTCAACCGTAACATAGGCTCCCCACTGAGGTGGCAACCCTTCAGCGCCTTCAGGTGTTTGCATGATTCCTGCGACTTCCGTGTTGTACGATTTTGCTACGCTATAGCTACGATCACTGACATTTTCATCTTTGAGATCCCAGCCAAAAAGTTCCCCATAGAATTTCTTTGCACCTTCTACATCGTTGGTGATGAGTTCGTTCCAGCTAATGGGGGTGTGATATTTCATTTTAAATTCCGTGTTGTGTATTTTGCTGATGATTTTACCGTATCACTGAGTGCCTAAACGTGTGGTACTTCTAATTCCTTGGCTTGCATTGGAGTGTTTCATGCAGGGATGGATAGTCAAGCTTCACTCCTAGCTCATCCAGTAGTTTTTGGTTACTGATTTTTCTGGACTCATTCAGATAGGAGAGCATACCTTCACTCATTTCCTGCTGTGCTCGCGCCATTGAGATTTTGGGCGCTCGTGGCAGGCCGGCATAGTCGGCAACATGATCAAAATACTCGGTCATGGTGCTGGGATGTCCGTCAGTTACGTTAAATACTTCGCCACTTTTCGCCTTATCCATTGCTAGGCAGCAAACCCTTGCTAAATCATCTGCATGTATGCGGTTGGTATAGGGCGAATCTTCCTTACGTAGCACGGGCAACGCATTTTTAATTCGTTTAATCGGCAGGCGATCTAG
>CAZUAW010000348.1:0-2514 GCA_964618535.1 uncultured Thiotrichales bacterium | reverse complement strand
ATTTTCGATTTCTATAAGCTGTTGAACGAGTTAACGGGACAGCAATGATTCTAACTACAGCCATTCCGGCAATTTCCGGAATGACATAAAGTTAAGTTATCAGGTTTAAAAAACTTAAAAATCCCTACATTACAAAATCATAACTCACGCCAATTACATAAGAATCTATCGTCAGTGAGTTTTCATGTTGAGTCCTTGCAAAGTCCACAGTCAGTGCGGTTGCCTGATCAAGATAGAACTTTCCGCCAACACCAAAAGACAGCGAATCACCTTTTGATGAATCTCCATTCTCATTTGTATAAATGGCAGCGCCATAGCCAAGTACAGCATTAAAGCTGACATTGTCTGAAACTGGTATTTCAGGTTTTATATAAAAAGCGGACAGATTGCGAATTTCTACTTTACCGGTATCGTGGAAACCAGGGTTAAAGCCTGCTCGAACTTCAACGCTGAGATAGTCAGTAAGATAGACACCCGCTCGAGCTATCATCAAATCGGGATTTGGTTCGTTCGTAAGGGAGGAGCTTTTCTCATTCGCATCTCCCAATCCATAACTGGCACCGATGAATGTGTGCAGTTCATCCATACTAGAGGCGGTAGCCGGTACGGAAATTACAGCACTGGAGAGAAGAATTGCCGCAGCAATTGAAGAACTTATTTTCATGATCTGACCCCGAATAATCATCGTTGAGTTATTAATAGTGAAACCACTTTTCCTGACTTAAAAACTCAAAGAAAGGAAATATCAAGGCAAGGGAGCACGGATGCCAGCGGCTTCATTGATAGACTAATAATTTCGATTATTGATCATAGGATTACGAGACTTTGTGAGATAAGTCTCGTTTTATCCGTTTGTGGGGGAAAAGCTGCGGCTTAAGTTCCCAAAATGTGATGCGCTTAAAAAGCAACGCCAAAATAACCCATACCCGCTATTGCAGTCTCTTCACCGTTATAACCCCAGGGAGCCACCATCAGCGCAATGCCAGTCATAATGTCACCCGCGAGATAGCCTTCTGCGCCAATACGTAAAAATGCTGAATCGCTATTACCCAGAACATTATTTTCGTTGCCAGTATTCATCGAGTAACCTAGCCCGACATTCCCATCAATCGCACCCAATCCATTACCCGCGATATTAAAATCGTGCGTTACCGAGGTATTGAAAGATTTTGAGCGTTCTCCCAGCTGTGCTTCAGGACGGAAAGAGAGATCCATCACCGCCATCTTTCCGCCAACTGCTACGGAGATATTATCGACATCGCCCGAGGGGTTTTCCGGGTTATTCAATGCGGCTACTCCAGCCCCCATATAGATATTTGTTCCACGATCTGAAAGACGTAGTTTCTTTCGAGCCAACGGTCGGGAATTATAACTCGCAGGCTGAAACCGAACATCGCTGCAAATCAGCAGCTTCTCTGATTCAGTCATTGATTTAGCAGGCGGTGGACAGGCATTGTCAGTCAACCGAAATGGTTGATGTTGAACCGGAGTGGTGGAACAGGCAGCGAGTAAAAGCGGGGCGAGAACGAGCAAAATTTTCATGTAACGACATCCATGTCTTATAGTTAGTGTTATCCGGAGTTTGATTAACTCCTGCAGTTAATTCGCCACCCGATGCATACTGGCTGCGACGCTTACCTATATACAGTTCGCAAATATGACAAATCAATCCGCAATGTAGCCCAGGAGATCACATTTCTACTGTGATCTCTATCACTATGAATTTGTTCCTCGGAGATTCGGAGTTTCAGCAACAGTTTGTGTATGCGCTGGTTCACAGTTACCTGTGGGAATGATCCAGGGTAAAGCGAATGCTAAAATCCACCAATCAGCACCTCAAGATCAAATTGGCATTGCTCTTCGGCTCAGTAGCGACGGGAACCGAGTCCGCAGAAAGCGATCTTGATATCGCTGTTTTATGCCAAGGATAAGGATAGGAAATTCAAGCCCACGACGCAGAACACATCATCCTGTTCTGGCACCGAGCCATCAAGTTTCTCACCCGGTTTGATCCAGGATAACCGCTCACTGGCGAAAATAGCGCAACAGCCGTTCCGGCTGCCTTGTCATACGTAAATGGTTCCTGGCGAAACAAATTTTCAATATTTATTTTGGAGTGAAAGATGGACGTATTAGATCGAATTAAAGAACAGGTTGAATCAAGCATTATTATTATCTACATGAAGGGTACGCCTCAGTTACCTCAATGTGGCTTTTCTTCCGGCTTAGTTTCGGCAGGTAAAGCGCACTCTACAAATAGGAGCGATTAATCGTTGCACAAGTATTGGCGCATCCAGATCCGGATATGAGGCTTTAGCCTCGTGCTCTTTCTCGGGGCTGAAGCCTCGAATCCTTTGGTTAGGCTTTCTACAGATCTATTCAACAATAGATATTCATGCGACTACTTACTTATGCAGCGATACAAGGGAGCAGTTTATGCGCTGTTGCGGGCCGCAACTTTTTTAGGCTTCGTTGACTGCGTGGTCATTCTCTGAGATCTTTTCTCGCCAGTTT